>JAJRPK010000328.1 GCA_024280785.1 Gammaproteobacteria bacterium | reverse complement strand
GAATCGCTTCAATCGTCTGCGGCATAACTCCATCGTCAGCGGCAACCACCAACACAATTATATCTGTGCACTGAGCTCCTCTGGCCCGCATTGCAGTAAATGCCGCATGCCCGGGGGTATCTAAAAAACTGATAACTCCAGCAGAAGTCTCTACATGATAGGCCCCTATGTGCTGTGTAATTCCACCCGCTTCGCCGCTGGCGACTCGCGACTCGCGAATATAATCTAACAAAGAAGTTTTACCGTGATCGACGTGCCCCATCACCGTAACCACGGGGGGTCGCGTTTCATAACCTGATGTATCACTTTCGTCGAGTTCTTCAGTTAAAGCCGCAATCAATAAATCTTCGAGCTCATTCTCACTGACTAATTCGTAAGTGTGGCCCATTTCCTCGACAAGCAATATCGCCGACTCTTGGTCAATGCTCTGATTAACTGTCGCCATCACGCCAAGCTTCATGAGCTCGCGAACAACCGCATTTGCTTTTACCGTCATTTGCCGAGCTAAGTCAGCAACTGTAATCAATTCGCCTATCTGGACTTGATGAACCACACTCTCTGTCGGCGCAACGAAAGCCTGTCTATCGATTGCCTGCAACACCTTCCGGCTGCCCATTTCAACATACGAACCGTCTCGACTTCCAGATTGAAAATCATCAACTCGTATATTATGTCCCCGAGACTTACCTCGCTGCTTGGCCTTCTTGCGTGCTTTTCCGTCTTTTTTCCTAGGCCCATCGTCATCATCGCCCGCCTTGGCGGGAACGTCTGCAACTTTAAAATTGGGGTTAGGGCCAGGCTTAGCTCGCCCGCGCTTATTGGCCGCCCCTTCGGCTTTTTCTTTTGCAGCTTCTTCTGCTTTTGTCCGCGCTAGTGCTTCGCGCCTAAGCTTCTCAACTGATTCTTGCTCTTTTCGTTTAGTTGCCGCTCTATGACGTAATTCCTCGGCATCGAAAGGGTCAACTCTTCGAGTTACCGGTGGATCAATCACAGGTTGATCCACAGCATCGGCCACTGCTAAATCCGGCGAAGCTTCACTCACTACCGCCTCTGAAGAGTCCGCAAGCCCTGCATTAACTTCTGCAGAAATAGAAGTATCAGACGCGCCTGTCTCTACCAGAGCCTCGATGGGTAGTTCGACATCTACAGCTTCAGCAACTGACTTAAAGTCTTCAACCGCGTCTTCTCGCTTAACATAAGTACGCTTTTTGCGAACTTCAACAGAAACCGTCCTTTTTCCTTTAGCTCCAGATGCCTTTATAGTACCTGTAGTTTTTCGCTTTAAGGTAATCCGTTTAGGCGCAGCAGTACTACCACCGTGAACATTTTTAAGGTGGGTCAACAATTTTTTCTTATCTTCATCGGAAACAAGCTGTTCACTTGACCCATGATCAAGACCTGCTTCTTTCATTTGTGCTAACAATCGATCGACCGAAGCACCTACAGTTTTAGCGAGTTGACTTACTGTCACTTCCGCCATAAAACTTTCCCCCTAATACGGTAAAACAACTGACACTTTTTATTCAGCATCAGCCTCTGCAAACCACGGTGCGCGCGCTGTCATAATTAACTCTCCCGCTCGCACTTCATCCAAACCTTCTATGCCTTCAATAGCTAACAAATCGTCAATAGCCTGTTCAGCCAAATCTTCCATCGTAATAATGCCGTTGTTAGCTAACACAAAAGCTAGATGACGATCCATTCCTTCCATCGTCAATAAATCTTCGGCTGGCTCCTTGCTATCGAGCTGCTCTTCAGATGCTATCGCCTGCGTCAGTAATGCATCTTTAGCTCTAGCCCGCAATGCATCTGCAATTTCCTCGTCAAACCCTTCGATAGCTATCATCTCTTCTAACGGCACGTAAGCGACTTCTTCTATCGTAGAAAAACCTTCTTCAACTAACACCATAGAAACATCTTCATCAATGTCCAATGCGTTAACAAATAGATCAACAAGCCGACCCGCTTCTTCTTCACTCTTTGCTTCAGCGTCTTCTGAACTCATCACGTTAATAGTCCAGCCTGTAAGCTGTGCCGCCAAACGAACATTCTGTCCACTACGACCAATAGCTTGCGCCAGGTTATCCCCGTCCACTGCCACATCCATAGAGTGTTCTTCTTCTTCAACAATAATTGACTCTACTTCAGCAGGGGACAATGCGTTAATCGCCAACTGAGCAGGATTATCGTCCCATAAAATAATGTCAACACGCTCATTAGCCAGTTCGCCCGAAACAGCCTGTACCCGAGAGCCTCGCATTCCTACACAAGCACCAACTGGGTCTATACGGCCATCATTGGTCTTTACGGCAATTTTTGCCCGTGAGCCTGGATCGCGAGCAGCCGCGCGAATTTCTATGATTTGTTCTGATATTTCTGGCACTTCTATTTTAAACAATTCGATGAGCATTTCGTTACATGCGCGACTTAACACCAGTTGAGGCCCGCGAGTATCTTCGTTGATATCTATAAGAATCGCGCGAACCCGATCATTGACGCGGAAGGCTTCTCTTCCGATCAAGTTCTCACGACTCAACATGCCTTCGGCATTGCCACCCAAATCAACAATAACGGCTTCGCGAGTCACTTTCTTTACGGTGCCGCTAACCAGCTCACCCATGCGCTCACGATAGGCATCTACAACCTGTGCACGCTCAGCTTCGCGAACACGCTGAACAATAACTAATTTAGCCGTTTGTGCAGCTATCCGGCCAAACTCGATATTTTCTACCTGTTCTTTATAGATATCACCAATAACTAAAGCAGGGTCTTTTTCTAACGCCTCTTCAGTTGTAAACTCAGTCCCCAGAATCGACAAATGGTCATCGGGCATGACTGTCCAGCGCCGAAATGTTTCGTAACCACCCGTTTCCCTATCGATAATTACTTCGATATCGGATTCTTCGTCATAGCGTTTTTTGGTCGCCGTTGAAAGCGCCATTTCAATCGCTTCAAAAATAATTTCCGGGTCGACGCCTTTTTCATTAGAAACGGCTTCTGCAACAAGTAGGATCTCTTTATTCATCTTTTTCCTCGATTACTCCGAAATCGATTGACGATCTATTAAACTGCTTACCTATTTACTTCTTACTTCTTTGATCATCTTCTTTGTTAACCATCGGCTAACACTGTCGATTAGCTACTAAGTATCACTAAAACTTTGAGCGACAAAACCTAACCATCGGCTCTGCATCAGTCATATTCTGGAACCAAGCTGCCTTTATCTACACTTTCGTAGGGGAGACAAAACTCAAACTCTCCGTTATTAACAACTAGCTCATTGTTTTCGACGGCGATTAACCTCCCTTTAAAATGTCTACGACCTTCAAAAGCAAACCGTAGCTTCACTTTTATCACAGAGCCGACAAATTTAGCATACTGCTCTATGGTAAAAAATGGTCGAGCCATCCCTGGAGACGAAATTTCTAAACGATACTCCGCTCGAATAGGGTCTTCTACATCTAGCATAAGCGATAACTGACGACTAACCGCTGCACAATCTTCAACACTAATACCGTTTGATGACTCAATATAAATGCGCAGTAAAACAGCACCTGACTGCGTTTGATATTCAAGCCCCCAATACTCGAAGCCCATATCAATAACTGTTGGTGCAATTAGCTCCTCTAGCTTCGAAGTACTAGCAGTCAATATTTAATCGCCCATCATGTAGTAATCTAATAGTAATCTAACGTTTTCAAGCTGCTGAGAGCCGACGTTATCTTCGTGCATACCGACTAAAACCATGCCTTCCAATACTCAAACTCACACGTAATTCGAACCGCATATAAAAAATGGGCGCAAGGCCCAATTCCGATTACGAGGTCAATTTTTCAATTAAAAAACTCACTCGTAAAAACAAAAAGCCCCTAAAAGTAGGGGCTTATGTAAAATCTGTATCGGATGGTTAGCATTTCTATCTTCGGCTGCGCTGCGCGTGTGAACGACTCTACGTCACACTTTACTCACCGCACTTCTATTTACCATATTTGCCATATTTTCTGCGCCCCACATTAATAAATATCGACGCGAAATAGAACAGCACTGAAAGATAGATTCCCACTCAAATCACCAACGAAAAAGCTGACAGAGAAGGACAAGCGCTAACCAGCCCCTGAATTCAGGCGGGCATTATAGGGATCATGCCGGCAACCGTCAAGAAGATTGGAGGTAGATAACGGCTCCATGAGCAAACGGTCACCCTTAATGTGATTAATTATCAATCAGTGCATATTATGACTGTAGCTGCTTGCAACACATTGTTATGTTGGGCTTGCTTCGAAAGAAGCTCATCTCCCTTATCGGTGTATAATGACATTCGAAGACCACTTCTTGCTATAGTCAACAGGTCCCCGTTGTATCCAGCTGTATAGAAAACAGCTAATCCCAACATTGCGGCTATAAAGAAAAAAAGAAGAGAAATCAATTTAATATGACAGGTTATGCTTGTTCCGAATACGCGGACTCACTCGCAGAATTTGGAAGCCCTCGACTCTTGACTAACTCTGCGGGATGGATCCTGGAGCGACCCACTCCCCACCTTCCGTACCGCGATGCGATGGGCTGCTACCCGGTATTCAGGTGCGGCGACTGGTCTGGTCTAAAACAAGATCTAGATGATATCGGCGACGAACTCGTTAGCCTGACTATGGTTCCGGATCCCTATGGCGACTACGATGAAAATTATCTTCGCGACTGTTTTAAAGACCTCATAGTGCCATTTAAACAGCATTATGTGATCGATATGCATCGACCGATCAAGGATATCGTCTCCAGGCACCATCGCAAATGCGCCCGCAAGGCGGAGGAGCAGATCCGGACCGAGGTGTGCCTGCAGCCCACAGAATTCCTCGACGAATGGGTGGCGCTCCATCAAAACCTCGTCAATCGACATGGCATTAAAGGTATCAGGGCTTTCTCCAAGCAGGCTTTCCAACAACAACTGAGCGCACCTGGAATAGTTGTGTTGCGAGCTCTACACGGAGATGAGACAGTGGGAGCCCAACTGTGGTTCTTGCACAAAGACGTCGCCAACGGCCATGTTCTGGCCTTCAGTGAAAAAGGCTACAAACTGGGTGCCACCTATGCACTGTATTGGTTTGCATTAAATTACTTCGCCGATAAGGCGCGCTGGTGTGATATTGGCGGAGTTCCGGGACTACATGAAAAACAGGAGAGCGGCAGTAATGGCCTAGCTAATTTCAAGGAAGGTTGGTCTACCGGCCGCCAAACAGCCTATTTATGTGGGCGAATATTAAACTCGGCCAAATACCAGGAGCTAAAAGCACTCAACCGGGAAGCCACTGGCTTTTTCCCCGCCTACCGAAACGCATTCTGAGCCACTGCCCTCCCTGCCGGCATCCGACTCTGGTGACGATTTCAAAATGTCACCACCTGTTCGCGAATAGCTGGCATCCATGAAATATTGAGGCAGCACAATCCACATGACAAACCGCATGACAACAGACACCGACAGTCCCGAAAAAAAAATAGCTGCTGCCAGCCCGCTATTCCCCCAGCAGGACATCGACGAGATCCAGCGGGCGATCTCTAACATCCTACTTTCAGGCAGATTAATACTGGGCGAGCACACCCTCGCCTTTGAACAGGAATTCCAGTCCTACCTGGGAGTAGAGTATGCCGTCGCCGTCAGTACTTGCACTGCCGCCATCCAGATTGCGCTGCGCTTTTACCAGGTAAAACAGCGCGAAGTCATCTTGCCAACTAACAATTTTATTGGAGTCGTAAGCGCCGTACTGGCAGAAGGTGCCACTCCGATCCTGACCGATATGAACACAGAAACTTTTTGCGCCGATACCGACGACGTGCTGGCCCGTATCACCCCTAAGACGGCTGGAATAATACTGGTTCATATAGCTGGTCTGGTGCACCCCGACATCGATCATATTCGCCGTGTTTGCGAAGACAAGGGAATCTTCTTGCTGGAGGACGCTTCTCACGCCCACGGCGCAGAAATCGATGGCCGCAAAGCCGGCAGCTTAGCTGACGTAGGCTGTTTTTCTTTCTACCCTACCAAGCTTATGACTACTGGAAGCGGCGGCATGCTAACAACCCGCAATAAACAACTGGCCGACTACGCTCGCTCGGTACGCCACCACGGTGTCGGAAACAGCCTGGACGACGTAGTGAATCTTGGCAACGATTGGTGCATGAGCGAGATTCACGCGGTGCTTGGCCGCTTTCAACTCAAGCGGCTCGAACAAAACCTGGAACACCGCAACCGGCTCATTAGCCGATATAAAAATGGTCTGAAAGAAGTGTCTTGGCTAAGCATACCCCGTTACCCGAAGAACTTTCGCCACGCCTATTACAAGCTTCCAATACTACTGCGCGAGGGATTGGACAGGGATCGTTTTCGCCGTATGATCTTTGAGGATTATCACATTGAAAACGGTGCCATTTACGACCCACCCTGCCACTTGCAACCTGTACTGCGCGACCTATTGGGTTATAGCGAGGGGATGTACCCCAAAGCTGAATCTGCACTCAAACGACAGTTTTGCCCGCCGATTCACTCTGCACTCACCGAGCAGCAAATCGACAGAGTCATAGCAGCCATAATTGAGGCCGGTAGGCGTTGTGGTTTTGACTAGTAGACGCTGCGGGTTTAACTAACAGAGACCACTTGGCTGTCACCTTGGCAACTAACTACAAACCGTGCTAAAAAATTAAATACCATCGAAGGCTAACACTATGGCAGAAGCACATAATAAATCCAATGATCGCCTGACCGGCAAAGTCGCCATTATTGCCGGCGCAGTATCTTCCCGCCCCGGAACAGGAATAGGCAAAGCAACGGCCATCCTGTTTGCCGGTGAAGGGGCAAAATTGCTTCTGGTTAATCGTTCAGAAACCCCCGCTCAGCAACTCTGCGACGAAATTACCAAAGAAGGGGGACAGTGCGCCATTTTTATCGGCGACCTGACCAAGGAGGACGATGTACAGAGAATGATTGAAACCGTAATGCAGCTTTACGGCAGGCTGGATGTGCTGTTTTACAATGCGGGACTCGGCGCGCCCGGCACAGTCGTCAATGTAAAACAGGAGGTATGGGACCAAGCGATGAATATCAATTTGCGAGGAGCCATGCTAACGGCACGACATAGTATTCCTCGCATGATCGAATCCGCGGGAGGGTCGATCATCAATGTCTCTACATTGGGGGCGGTGCAAGGGTTCAAACGCGGCGATGTCGGCTTCGCTGCCTACGCAGCCTCCAAAGCCGGATTGATCGGCCTGACACTTTCCACCGCTGCTGACTTTGCCGTCGACGGCATTCGGGCGAACTGCCTGGTAGTGGGTATGGTCAACACACCAGCGATGCAAAAATTCGGCGAACGCGCCAGAGAGAAGCGCCGGCTCGCGGTTCCCCTGCAAACGGAGGGGACGGCCTGGGATGTAGCTTGGGCCGCCGTGTATCTCGCCAGCGATGAAGCCCGCTGGATTACCGGCATATCCCTGCCGGTAGACGGGGGGCAAATGAGCTTGCGAGAATGGCCGGGCTAAACGCTGAGTCGGCACTAGGCAATAGATTGAGCTATAGAAATAAACAATTTATACTCTGCCTCGCGTGCTTCACAGAGCGAGCCTTACAGCAGCGAAGCAGAGAGTTCTCGCAACAGGGCGTCGGAATTCGGTAATTCACGCAATCTCTTTAGTCCCTCCAGACGAGTGGAATAAAAATTTTCACTGTCACGTGTAAGCATTTCAATGCTTAGTGGCTCAGCACTATCGACCAGCGCGGGTTCAACGCCCTGGTAATAATTGCGCACTGCCCTTCGATGTAATCGCGGAAACATTTCATGAATATGTCCACGATCAAAAAAGTGCAGCGGCTTGTACCGCGTTATTCGATGATATATCGAGTGCGAGATCATATTCCAATAGAATACTCGCTCTGCGTTTAAAATTAAGGATTTATGTTTAATTACATTGCACTGGTTATGGCATTCGATCGCCAGTTGCTTTTTTTGCACCTTGTCTATCAGTTCTAACGGCGCCATCAAAACGGGCTTTTTGCCAAGACCGGACGTCTCTACAAATTTATTTAACAGACGTTCAACATACTGCTCTTCGCCTATATTTTTTTTCTGCAGAGAATAATCCAATTCCGAAATAACAAACAACCAGTAGGGGTTTTGAACCGCCTCTGAAGAAGCGGGCATGGAGTCTTCATTAAAGTAAGAAT
>JAJRPK010000327.1 GCA_024280785.1 Gammaproteobacteria bacterium | reverse complement strand
CTTGTGAAAAAATTGAACAGCGATATCAAGATGTACATGCAGAACTTAGCGCTGAAAAGGCCAATTACGCAAAGCTTGATGCCCGAACGCAGGCGGAACGGCAAGGTTTAGACGAAAAGATTGAGATTTTGCAGCAAAATCGTCAGCAACTTACACTTGAGTTCGAGAATTTAGCCAATAAAATATTTGAAGAAAAAAACAAGAAGTTCTCAGATGCCAATAAACAAATGCTAGATGGAACTTTGGCGCCGTTAAAGCAGCAATTAAGTGATTTTCGTAAAAAAGTTGATGATGTTTACAGTGCTGAGAGCAAAGAACGGCACTTGCTAAAAGAGCAAATCGTGCAGCTCCGTGAAGAAAGTTTGAGAATAAGCGAGGATGCTAATAACTTAACTCGTGCTTTGAAACACGACAATAAGTCACAGGGTAATTGGGGTGAGTTGACATTAGTTCGTGCACTCGAAATGTGCGGTTTACGTAACCCAGAGGAGTATGAGACTCAAGTTGCGATGCGCGATGAAGACGGTGCCAGGCAAATCCCTGATGTGGTTGTTCATCTTCCGGGCGGCAAGGACATTATTATCGATTCAAAAGTTTCGTTGCTGGCGTATACGCGATATTTCGAGGCGGACGACGATAGCGGAAAAGAACAGGCGCTAAAAGAACATATTTTATCTGTTAGAACCCATATTAAACAATTAAGTAGTAAAAGTTACGATAAGTTAGTGGCCGCGAATACTCTAGACTATGTGATGTTGTATATCCCCGTTGAGGGAGCATCTATCTTAGCATTACAAAACGATAGAAGTATCTGGGGTGATGCTTATAGTAAAAATATTGTGCTGGTTAGCCCAACGAATTTGTTGGCAATCTTGCGTTCAGTTGAAACAATTTGGCGGCACGAGCGGCAAAATAAAAATGCAGAAAAGATAGCGTTAGAAGCGGGGCGGTTACACGACCATTTTGTACTGTTTGCTCAGTCGCTCGACGATATAGGCAAACATTTATCTAAAGCGAGCGATTCGTACAACAAAGCTCAGGATCGATTGATTCAAGGCCGAGGAAATTTGGTCAAGCGGGTAACGAATCTTAAAGATTTAGGTGCAAAAACGAGCAAAGCACTTCCTGATAAAATGGTATCGGATGCTGAAGATAATGATAGATTAATTTTAGAACTGTCGTCGCAAGAGTCTTCAGTTTCTGAAGAAGTTTAAACCTGAATAATTGTTTGGAGAGTAAGTAATGGCTTTACCTAAAGTGGGGAACCTAGCCCCGGTTTTTAGTCTATTGAATCAAGATGGCGTAAAAGTTAGCTTGAAAGATTTCAAAGGCAAAAAAAATGTTGTCGTCTATTTTTACCCAAAGGCGAGTACGCCCGGTTGTACTGTGCAGGCCTGTGGTATTCGTGATAGTCAGAAAGCTTTAGCCAAAATAGACACCGTTGTATTAGGTATTAGCCCCGACCCGGTTAAGCGACTGCAAAACTTTATAGCTAAACAGTCTCTTAATTTCGATTTGTTATCGGACGAGGGGCATACTATTGCTGATAAATACGGAGCATGGGGCCCAAAAAAGTTTATGGGCAAAGAATACGACGGAATATTAAGAAGCAGCTTTATCGTTGCTAAAGACGGTCGGTTAAAGCACATAATGGCAACGGTGAAAACAAAAACACATCACGATGATATTATCGATTGGATTAAAGCAAATCTTTAGCCGCTTACGTTTGCGTTTATGTTTACTTTTAAGAGTAAGAGTAAGAGTAAGAGTTTAATTATATTTTCTATTAACGAGGAATTCCGATGAGTTGGTTTATAAGTGAAGCACAGGCACAGACAGCAGCATCCCAGCCTGGGGGAAGTCCGATGGTCTCAATGATATTTATGGTTGGTCTGTTTGTTTTTTTCTATTTTATTGCTATTCGACCTCAGAGAAAACGGCAGAAAGAGCATGATGATTTAGTCGGGGCCTTACAAAAGGGTGATGAAGTTGTGATGACCAGTGGCCTTTTAGGTAAGGTTAGTAAACTTGAAGGCGATTATTTGGTATTAGCGGCAGCAGATAATATGGAACTGAAATTTCAAAAAATTGCAGTACACGCCATATTGCCCAAGGGTACATTAAAAAACATATAGTAGAAGGTATTTGTAACCGCTTTGTAGAGTTTGAGATGATCGAATTTCCTCCACGAATTAACCTTGCCCAGAAGCCCACTCCGCTACAGCCTTTGTCGCGATTGCAAGCACTGATTGGAGGGCCATTAATTTGGCTTAAGAGAGATGACATGACGGGCAGTACTTTGAGCGGTAACAAAGTACGCAAGCTTGAATTTATTGTCGCTCAGGCGCAAAAAGACGGCGTTACCGCCTTGGTTACTTGTGGGGGTATTCAGTCTAATCATTGCCGGGCTACCGCGTTAATCGCGGCTCAGCTGGGCATGAAGTGCCATCTTATTCTTCGCGGCATTCCCGCTAAAGATGAATCGTTAGACGGCAATCAGCTGCTCGATGAACTCTGTGGCGCCAGTATTTCCTATCACCGTCCAGCGGATTACTTTTCAAATCTGGATAATTTATTTGATAAATATATTGAGGGCTTTAACAGCGCGGGTGAAACCGGTTTGGCGATTCCAACCGGCGGAAGTAATGCGGTCGGTGCTTGGGGTTACATTGGTGCTTGTAAAGAACTGGTTACAGATTTTGTTGCGAAAAAAATTGAACCGACAGCGATCATTTGTGCGAGTGGATCAGGTGGAACCCAAGCGGGGCTGGTTTTGGGTAAAAAACTATTTAATATTTCAGCAGAAGTTATTGGAATTAACGTTTGCGATGACGCTGCTTATTTCCATGCAAAAATTGCTGAAGATATTGATGCATGGCTTCGCCGTTATCCCCAGCAAGCGAAAGGGCTTGAATTCAGTTCTGCCGACATAAATATTATCGATGGTTATGTCGGTGAGGGTTATGGCAAAGCTAGTCAGCCGGTTTTCGATACGATAGCTTTGCTAGCGAAAACAGAAGGGGCGATTTTAGACCCGGTATATACGGGCAAAGCGTTCAACGGTTTACTGAATGAAATAAAACAGGGGCGGTTTGACGTCACTGACAATATTGTTTTTATTCATACTGGCGGGATTTTTGGTTTATTCCCTTTTAAAGCAAGTTTTTAGCTTGACCCTGTTAAAGGACTTTATTCATCAATGCTTCACTATTTTATAGTGGGCGTTTGATTGCTAGCGGGTTCTTCATCAAGCTGGATAGACGACTTTTCTTCAGCTGTACTCGGGTCTGATTGCGGCTTGTCTACAGCATCCACAGCATCCACAGCATCCACAAGAACAGGGCTTGGTGAAAATATTTCAAACTCATCAAGCAAGGGTTTATCTATAGCCTTTATATAGGTAGTTAACGCATTCTGCATTTGTTTTTCACGCATAAATGCATAGCGTTGTGCGGTTAGTCCGCTAATCTGCAGTTGATCCTTTAAGATGATGGGCTTAATAAATACCATCAAATTATTTTTACGTCTGGTTGTTTCACTCGAGCGAAACAACCGACCTAGCAACGGTATATCACCGAGGATAGGCACCTGAGTTCGATTTAAAACCTCATCTTCTCGAATTAACCCGCCTAAAACCAAGACTTGTCCGTCTCTAATAAGTACGGTTGTTTTGATTTCAGTCTTATCAGTAATGAGGTCCGAAGCGCCGGCGGTAGAATTTTCCTGGACGTTTTCTGTCGTTTGTTCAATCTCTAATGTAATGGAGTCGCCTTGATTTATTCGTGGGGTGATTTTTAGTGTAATACCAACATCTTGACGCTGGATGGTCTGAAAAGGGTTGCTAGTTGTAGAGCCTGATGACGTCGAACTTCCAGTAATAAAAGGAACATTTTGCCCCACTAATAGGCTAGCTTCTTCATTGTCTAATGCCACAATGGTTGGCGTAGATAGGATGTTAGATTTGTTTTTACTGCCAACAGCCCGAAGCGCAGCGAGAAGATTACCATCTTCAAGATAGCCAAAAGTCATTCCAGAGCTAGACAAAATACCTGCAGCCAAATTACTGCTGCTATTTGAACCGTCACTTGCAATAGCAGCGGCTGAAATCAAGTTATCGCCCCCGGGCAATACGTTTACGGCGCCCACCCCCCGGTCCTATTTTCTTCGTATAAATCAGAGCCACCCCATACGACACCAAAATCATCGCTGGCATCGCCATTAACTTGAACGATAACAGCTTCTATTAGCACTTGCGCACGCTGGATGTCGAGTTGAGTAATGATAGAGCGCAAGCTGTTGAGTAACGCTGGCGGGGCACTGATGATTAGTGCGTTGGTTGTTTCGCTGGATTCAATGCTAAAGCTCGTTCTATCGTCAGTTTTATTATCTTTTAGAACGCTATCACCAACACTTTTGAGAATAGGGACGATCTCGCTGGCTTCGATATAATTAAGATAAATTACCTGAGTATTGCCATCGCCTTCAAGCGGAGTGTCTAATTTGGCGATGAGCATTTTCATCTGTTGGCGTTTTTTCACGACCCCTGTCACTAAAATGGAATTAGAGCGTTTATCAACGACAAACGTTACTTTATCGTCAGGCCGTTGTGCCGAAGCTCCACCGCTTAAGGCTTGAACGACGGTGGTTAAAGTGGTGACAATATCTTGAGCGGAAGCGTGCGTTACGGGAATGATTTCAAGGTCAATCTTATTGTCGTCTACATCAAGAATTCGAATAAGATGCCTGATTTTTTCAATGCTGGCGGCAGAATCAGCGACAATCAATGCGTTAGTGTTTGCGAATGCTGAGAGAAAGGCAACGGCAGGCATGAGTGGCTTCAGTGTTCCGACTAAAATTGATGCGTCAGCGTGTTGAACATGAATGATAGCAATGACTATATCGCCGCGGTTGGTATGATTGCCGAAAAAGGGAATATCACTACTCTTGGCTTCTGCGGCAGGTATGACTTTAATGGCACTACCAATATCAACGGCAGAAAAACCATTGAGTTCTAAAACGGTTAAAAATAGTTCGTAAGCTTCTTCGGGGGTAACAGCTTGAGAAGATATAACAGTGACGTTACCACGTACATTTCTGTGAATGATGATATTGCGCTGCGTGCGATCCGCCGTCCACTGAATAAAGCCTCGTATATCGGCTTCGCGCATATTCAAAACAAATTTTTCGGGCTGAGCTTCTTTGCTCGGTTTTACATCAGTCTGAGCGTACATTGGTGCGCCGCTCATTAGAAATACGGCAAGCAATAGCAATAAAGCCCAATTGACGGCGGGCATTGATGCGACGCTGTTTAACTTGGTTCGTAGGTTATTAATGTTCATTCCGTACAATAGATTCACCACAAAAATAATACTTTTAGATAGCGAGGATTATCGGCCACGTAGCTTTTTAATCCGCTCACGGATGGCATCGCGTCTAGCTTTTGACTCTGTATCGCTAATAGAGGGTACTGAAGAGGGGTAACTGCCTGCGCTAGCCTCGTCATCGGTACGAGGAAAGTAGAGCGTTTCGAATAGTCCACTTCGAGATAATATAACTCGATCGGCATAAACGGCCTTTAACGTGGCATCTCCGAGAAGTGTGTCACCGATAGAGTAATACTCAGCCTGTTTTTTATCATCTTCGATAATAGCGCCCGCTGCGTCGTTGTTTAATGCGGTAAATGCCCCGCGAAGGGTGAGTTCTAGCTTTGTTTCGGGTAAATTATCAATTTCGATATTGGGTTCCGCATCGGCATAGCCGAAAAAATTTCGTTCGCCGATTTCGTTGGTATTAACGGCGGCGGTACTTTGCACATGACTGTAGGTCGATAAGTTGAGATCGGGGTCGTAGAACAGGGCATTAAGCAGCGATACGGCACTCCATAGCGTAATCAAAAAAGCAGCACTGATCGCCGCCAGACAGCCAACGATTACCGGATTGTTTTGTAATGTCTCTAACCGCATTTGCATAAATATTATTCGATCGTTGTCTGTATCTTGCTTTATAGCTTAATGCTTCATCTAAGCAACAGCTAATAATGCAATAGCTGTTGGTATAAGGATATTTAGTCTTGAATTTACCAATGTTATAAACAACTTAACAGAGCCAATTTGTACTTGATCCTATTATAGACCGCTAACAGCTCAAAGCGCGCGCTCATGTCTTCAAAATCGCTAAAAACTTAATGTTTTCCAACTATTTACCGCTGAATGCTCAAATTCTTGTCAATTTTTGTGGCAGACATCAAAAAAACTTTTACCTGCCATATACTGTGTGTATTCTGACGGATATATTGACCGATCTCGCGTGACTGCTGTCTGTGTAGATACCAGTGTGGAACCATTGTATATGCCAGTGTATGTGTCACTGCCTATAGCGAATAGCTGAACAGTGCGAGGGACGTGCAACTATACAAACACTAAGGGTAATAAGAACCGTATAATGCTTGATCTATAAACTAGACTATATAGACCGTAATTCCTCTGTGGTGCTCACGATCACGTGGTCGGGGTTTTGGATCAGTAAAAAGTGAGCCTGACCGCGTGCTGAAGGCATTGCTAATCATTGGAGTCATTTGTTGGAAAGTTATATTAATTCTCTATTAGGTGCAGATCCTGAGGATGTTCGTTCTCCTGAGTCGGAAGAGACTTCAGGATACGATGAGGTGGCAAAGCCGTTATTACCGTTCCCCTTTGCAAAACGCTGCGGAGGCTATGTGGTTGATGACGGAACAAGAGTCACCTTATTCCACAAAGAAAGCATGCGGCCGAGTGAGGTTGCTGAGATTCAACGGTATCTCGGTGTAACCTTCGCCTGTCAGTTAGTAAAAACTGAAAAGTTTGAAGGTCTGTTAGCGAGAGCTTACGAAAGTCGAAATACAGAAGCCATGCAAATGGTTGAAGATTTGGGCGATGAAATGGACCTAGCCAGTTTGGCGGATTCGGTACCCGAAACCGAAGACTTGTTAGAACAAGAAGACGATGCTCCCATCATCCGGTTGATTAATGCCTTGTTGACTGAGGCTGTCAAAGAAAATGCGTCAGACATTCATATAGAAACTTTTGAAAAGCGTTTGGTGGTTCGGTTTCGAGTGGACGGAGTGCTGCGAGAAGTGGTCGAGCCAAAGCGTGTGTTAGCACCGTTGCTGGTATCACGTATTAAAGTTATGGCCAAGCTGGACATCGCTGAAAAACGAATACCGCAAGATGGGCGAATATCCATTCGAATTGGTGGTCGAGAAATTGACCTGCGGGTGTCCACGATGCCGGCGAGTAACGGCGAAAGGGTAGTAATGCGTTTACTTGACAAGCAAGCTGGGCGGCTCAACTTGTCAGTGCTGGGAATGGAAAAAAAGGACTTGGGCCGGTTTAAAGAAATTTTACATCGACCTCATGGTGTTGTGCTGGTTACCGGCCCAACCGGTTCGGGTAAAACGACTTCACTCTATGCGGGCATTACCGAGCTCAATGACGCAACAAGAAATATTCTGACGGTAGAAGATCCTATAGAATACAACCTCGAAGGTATTGGTCAGACGCAAGTGAATAACAAGGCAGATATGACGTTTGCTAGAGGCTTACGGGCAATGCTGCGACAGGATCCGGACGTTGTCATGGTCGGTGAGATAAGAGATTCAGAGACTGCCGATATTGCCGTGCAAGCGAGCTTAACCGGCCACTTGGTGTTAAGTACATTGCACACAAACACGGCAATAGGTGCGGTAACCAGATTGTTCGACATGGGTATTGAACCATTTTTGTTGTCGTCCAGTTTAGTCGGTGTCATTGCGCAGAGACTCGTACGAGTACTTTGCCCTGACTGCAAAGCGCCTTACTTGCCGGATGAGAAAGAACGGAAATTACTCGGTCTGGATGAGCAAGATAGTCACTCGATGTTTAAACCGGTAGGTTGTAAAAAATGTAATAACAGTGGTTATCGCGGTCGCCGTGGTATTTATGAAATTGTCGCAGTCGATAATGAATTGCGCAAAATGATTCACGATAAAGAGCCCGAGCACGTCATGACCGAACAAGCTCGAATTAAGGGCAAAAGTATTTTGGACGACGGTAAGCGAAAAGTTCTAATGGGCTTAACCACTGTAGAAGAAATTCTGCGAGTCACACAAGAGGAGTAACAAGTGGCGGCATTTAGCTACACGGCGCTTGATCGCTCTGGACGACAAAAAACAGGTGTATTAGAAGCTGATAGCGCCAGGCAAGCAAGACAACAGCTTCGTGAGCAATCGCTTATGCCGACGGCTGTTGCACCGGCCGCGCAGTCAGAGGCCAAGGGTGAATCGAGGAGTTTTAGTTTTCGTCAGCCCTCACTAAGTGTTGCAGAACTAGCATTGATTACGCGGCAACTCGCAACATTGATACAGGCGAGTATTCCACTTGAAGAAGCATTAAGTGCGGTTGCTCAACAATCTGAAAAAGCGGCCGTTAGCGGCATTCTGCTTGCTGTCCGATCTAAAGTATTAGAGGGGCATACTCTTGCCGATGCCTTCGGAGACTTTCCCAGAATATTTTCGAATTTGTACCGGTCCACCGTAGCGGCGGGAGAGTCAGCTGGACACTTGGATGCCGTCTTGGATAAGTTGGCAGATTACACCGAGGCATCGCAAGCGTCGCGGCAAAAAGTACAAACCGCAATGATCTACCCCGCAATATTGTTTTTTATGGCGATTTCAGTTGTCTGTTTGTTGATGGTTTTTGTCGTGCCCGATGTAGTAAAAGTGTTTAGCTCACAAGGACAGGAACTACCTTGGATAACGCAGGCGTTAATTGCTACCAGTGATTTTATTGTGAATAGGGGCTGGCTGTTAGTTATCGGTATTGTGCTCACAGTGGTGCTAATTCGGTCAATGTTAAGAAAACCCGAAATCAAGCTGGCTTGGCATCGTCAGATACTGCAACTTCCGCTAATTGGTAGGTTGTCGCGGGG
>JAJRPK010000326.1 GCA_024280785.1 Gammaproteobacteria bacterium | reverse complement strand
TTACTTTTTTTGTCATGGTTTTTCCCCCTTCTATATGGGAATATTGACCCAGTGCAGTGTGAGAGGGCATCATTTTCTCTCTCCGGACTATGTTTCTTGCGCTGGCGGTTCCATTGGCCATTTTTATTCATCAAGATATTTGACAGAATCAGCAGCATGTTTAAATATTCCCAAGATCGCATCCCTGTCGCCATAATTATGGGGATCAGTCTGTTAGATTTCACTATTTACCTGCTGGTTAATAATGTTTTTTTGCTTGCGTTCTACTATGTAGCGATGTTTATTCCCAAGCTCAAAATCTGCGCCTGGAATCACCACCACCAACATACTTTTACTTTTCGCTCAAAAACTTTAAATCGTATATTAGAGTTTTTTTATGCGCTGCATACCGGCGTGACTACAAATTTATGGGTGTTGCACCATGTTTTGGGTCATCATCATCATTATCTGGACCAAACGCGTGATGAAAGTCGATGGACACGAAAAAATGGGACGAAAATGGGTGAGTTGGAATATACATTCAATGTTGCCGGAACAGCGTACTATCGCGGTTTCGTGGTGGGGCGGCGCTACCCCAAAGTGCGTAAGGACTTTTTAATTTATTCGGCGGTAACTTTTTTAATAGTGGCTTTCTTGATTTGGCATCGACCCATGGCGGGATTTTTTATCTTCGCTTTGCCGATGGCTATTGGCTTGCTTATGACCGCATGGGCAACCTATGAGCACCATTCTGGCCTCGATACAAAAGATGAGTTTGAAGCATCCTTTAACAATACCAATTATTGGTACAACTTGTTTACTGGCAATCTTGGTTACCATACCGCGCACCATTTTAAACAAGGCGTCCACTGGTCTATGCTGCCAGGTTTGCACGAACAAATAAAAAGTAAGATCCCCGAGCGTTTGATTAAAACCTCCTGGTTTTAGTCTCCCACCACCTCCTTTAATCACCAATATTGTTGAAATCACAACGATTTCGATAAGATCACCTTTCTATTGCTTGCGAGGTTAAGCAATAGAAAGGTTGCTGCCCGTTACAACCGCTATAATGCTGGGCTTTTGCTGCCGTTAAAGTAAGTGCTTTACTTGATACTTACTTTCCAAACAGATATTTCGGTCATGATCCGCTCAAGCTGTTCGCAAAAATCTTTATTTTTAGTCAATTCGATTTATTAATAGTACGGGGAAAATACTATGGCTTTTCACGGTAAGACAGCATTGGTTACAGGTGGCGCGAGTGGTATGGGGCGAGTTGCGGCATTGCGATTAGCCAATCAGGGAGCCAAAGTAGCTATTGTCGACCTCAACGAAGAAGCGTTGGCGACAGTGACTGCTGAACACGATAATTTAACCGCTTTTACTTGTGATATCAGCAATCTTGATCAAGTGCGAAAAGTTGTCGAAGAGGTGGAGTCTTCGTTGGGACCCATTGATCGCTTGGTTCATTGTGCGGCCATTATGCCGGGACAATCGATAAAGGAAATGACGGCCGAGTCGACCAATAAAATGATGGCAATTAATTATGGTGGCACCGTCAATATGGTTAAAACACTGTGGCCGTTGATGGATGCCCGAGGCAGCGGAGACATCATGATGTTTGGGTCAATGGCAGGGGATGTCCTAACACATAATCTTGGTGCTTACTCGGCGACTAAGTCTGCGACAAATACTTGGGCTGAAGTCTTACATCATGAGAATAAAGATAGCCCCCTGCGTTTTTTATTGATTTGCCCTCCGATGGTGAATACCCCGCTTATTAAACAGGCGATAGACAACGGTCCCGGTAGTATAAAAACAGCGGGTGACGACATGATGGTCTCTCCCGAATTTATTATCGACGAGGCGGAAAAAGCGATTGAGAAAGGTCAGTGGGTAGTGCGTCCTGGTTCGGCAAAATGGATGGTTAGGCTCCGTCGATACTTCCCGGGTTTGTTATGGAAAATCATGGAGAAGGCTAACAAGGTGTAAGCTACTAATAAGGCACTTGAAAGGAATCCCCTTTATTTAAAGACCGTTGCTGGCAGGGATGCCAGCGTCGAACTATAGGGATATATTTATGTGTGTCTTTAAAAAAAGGGGATTCCTTTCAAGCGCCCCGATAGTAACTACATAGCTACTACAAGATTACTACAAGATTACTACAAGATTACTACAGGCCAACTGCATGAACGTTTGCGGTGTTATGGGCGATACAATTGAATAGAGGTTGAGGACGATGACTGAAGTATTACGCCCACGTATTGGGGTCAACAAAGACACTCAGTTTTTTTGGGATGGCTTAAAGCAAGGGAAGTTGCTTATACAGCACTGTAAAAGCTGTGATCGTTTGCAACATCCTCCGGGGCCTTGCTGTAAACACTGCCAATCTTTTGAATTGGATGCCGTCGAATCTTCGGGAAGGGGTGTTATCGACAGTTATGTCCGCATGCATCATCCGTTGCCTCCTCCGTTTAAAAAAGGGCATCCTATCGGCTTGATTAAATTAGAGGAAGGTACTCGATTAGTGGCCGAACTCATCAATATACAGCCGGCACAAATCGCTGTGGGCACCGCTGTCAAAGTTGTTATAACGCCCTGCGACAAAGATGTGACGTTGGCTTTTTTTGAACCAGTTTAATTTTATATTTAGAAAATGCCATTAAAAAAATGCAAATGAATACAGCTAAAGTGAGAACAAGATGAGCAAAAGAACTCTTAGCGGGCAGGCGGCCATTGTTGGAATCGGCAGTACCGAATTTTCAAAGCAGTCGGGTCGAAGCGAAATGCATTTGGCTGTCGAGTCGGTGCTCGCGGCACTTGCCGACGCTGGTATTGATCCGACTGAAGTTGACGGGATTAGTACTTATACGATGGATAATAACCCCGAGATGGAGGTGCATCGGCTTATTGGTGGCAAGTCATTAAAAATGTTCTCGCGTATTCATTATGGGGGTGGGGCAGCTTGTGCTCCGCTAATGCAAGCAGCAATGGCGGTTGCTACGGGTGTTTGTGAGTGCGTTGTCGTTTATCGCGCTATGAATGAACGGTCAGAATACCGCTTCGGTACGGGCGTTGCTGATCGACCAGCGAACGCGAGCTATGAAGCGAGTAACTTTGGTTGGTATAGCCCTCACGGATTGCTGACACCGGCTTCCTGGGTGGCGATGGCAGCAACGGCGTATATGAACAAGTACGGCGCAACCTCAGAGGATTTAGGCAGAATATCTGTTGGTGCGAGGGCGATGGCAGCGAATAATCCCAATGCTTGGTTCTACCAAAAACCGATTACTTTAGAAGATCATCAAAATAGTCGGTGGATTTGCGAGCCGCTGAGATTACTTGATTGTTGTCAGGAATCTGACGGCGCAGTGGCTTGTGTCATTGTTGCTGCGGAACGCGCCAACGAGTTGCAACAAAAGCCTGTATATATTCGCGGTGCGGCACAAGGAGCGTGCGACGACCAGCAGGCGATGAACTCTTATTATCGAGACGATGTTGCTCGTTTAAGCGAATGCGAACTGGTAGCGCAGCAGTTGTATGCGCAGGCAGGAATAGGCCCCAAAGATATTCAAACAGCGGTGATTTACGATCATTTTACACCTTATGTATTGACCCAGTTGGAAGAGTACGGATTTTGCCCGCGTGGCGAAGCTAAAGATTTTGTTCGTGGGGGTGAGCATTTACTGAGTGGATCATTGCCAGTTAATACTCACGGTGGCCAGTTAGGTGAAGCGTATATTCACGGCTTAAACGGCGTTGCAGAAGGGGTAAGGCAAGTACGTGGACAATCTTGTAATCAAGTTGATAACGTTGAACACGTTTTGGTAACGGCGGGTACGGGAGTGCCGACTAGTGGATTAATACTGGGTGCCCAGAATTAAAATAAAATACACTCGCTTAATTGGTAGTAACTAAATCATTTTACTACCACTCATTAATACTCTGGTAACGAATGGTATGTCGGTTTTGTGGTTGATGGCTTCGTTTCTCATTAAATTGTGCAACGCTAAGTAACGATAGACAATGAAATTTTTATCGGTTCTATTTTTCTGCATGCTTTCTAGTAAGTTACTGGCGGCAGATGATGTGCCGATCAATTCAAATTTTAGCAGCCAATCTTTATTGCGTAGTTACACGGTGGAGAATTTTAGCCAATATTCCCCGCGAACAGCATTTGATGTAGTTGAGCGGGTTGCCGGTTTTTCGATTAAGCAAGAAGATAGTTCGCGCGGTTTGGGCGCAGCGTCATCTAACGTATTAATTAACGGGGCAAGAGTAGCGGGGAAATCTAACGGAATTGTCGATACCTTAAAAAGAATACCAGCATCTTCTATTGTTAGCATAGAAGTGCACGAAGGAACGGCGTTGAATACCCCAGGTTTATCAGGGGAGGTCGTTAATCTGATTGTAAAAAACGACAAGCTTTCAGGGACTTGGGGTTGGAGCCTCGAGCAGCGCGATGAAAACGACGAGGTGGACCCGGCGTATTGGAACGGCAGTTTATCGATGGCGGGAAAACTAGGGTTGACCAGTTGGACCTTAGGTATTATCAATGATTACCAACGCCGTGGGCATGGCGGCCCCGAGCGGGTAACCAATGCCGGCGGCGAGGTCATTGAAACGCGAGATGAGTATCAGCTGTTTTACTGGACGAGCCCTTCGGTTGCTGTGGGTTTTACGTTTAACCCCGAAACGGGCAATACTGGCCACTTGAATTTTTCTTATGGTGAACGTTGGCGGCAAGATACTGAGCTGAGAAGAAGTAATTTAGAAGATAAAAACAGACGTTTTCAGCAGACTACTAACGAATGGAGTGGAGAGGTTAGTGGCGACTATGAATTTTTGTTAGCAACAGGGCGGCTGTTAAAGCTGATTGCCTTTCAAAGTGTAAAGCGCACACCGGTGACTTCGTCGATCATTCTTGGCCCCGAGCTGGTTTTTGACGGAAGATCGCCTGTCGAAAATAGAGAAACTACTGATAAACGTGCACAAGGTGAGAGCATTCTCCGAGGTGAATACCGCTGGCTAGGTTCGAATAAGGAGCAATGGCAGCTATCAACAGAAGCAGCGTACAACTTTTTTGAATCACAGCTAGCTACAAAAGTCGGTAGTCAGGTCGTTGGGATAGATGAAGGTAAAGTTGAAGAAAATCGCTTTGAAGTCAATGTGAGTTATGCGCGAACGTTATCGAAGCGGTGGTCATTTCAGGGCTCCTTAGGGGTAGAAAATTCAACTTTAAAACAGTCGGGAGACCTAAGTCAGCGGCGAGAGTTCACTCGGGGTAAGGGATTAGTTTCTTTTGCCTACGGCTTTTCTGATTCAATATCAGTAAACTTTAAGCTTGAACGAGTGGTGGGGCAGTTAGATTTTTCTGACTTTCTTGCTTCTGTTGATTTGGCTAACAGTAATTCTGATGCGGCTAACCCGGACTTGGTTCCTCAACAAGCGTGGTTGTTTGAGTGGGTTTTAGACTACGATCTCAATGAATGGGGGGCTGCCACGTTCACCGTTTTTTATGAAGACATAGAAGATATTGTCGATCGGATCAGCGTTAATAATGAAAGCGCTGTTGGTAATTTGGATTTCGCCAGCCGCTACGGCATACAGTTAGTGACCTCTATTCAGTTGGCTCCCTTGGGCTGGGAAGGCGCTCGTTGGGACCTAACGGCTAAACGCAATAGCGGCAAGCTTGATGACCCCATTTCGGGAAGAGAGCGACGGATCAACAATGACACCGTTTATAAGGTTAATACGGAGTTACGTTATGATATTCCTGATACGGATTGGGCTTGGGGAATAGGCTACGAAGCTGGGAGATTGGCGCCGACTTTTCGCTTTAATCAAATTACCGAAACTGTCGAGAATAAAGGCTTGGCATATCAGTACTTAGAGCATAAAAATATTCTAGGTATGACAGCAAAATTTACCGTTAGAAACTTTGGAGATAAAAGCGATTCGTTCGAACGTGATATTTTTAGCCCCAGTCGTGACGGCTCGCTAGTTAAAGTTGAACGCCGTTCGCGCAGTTTTGGTACTATTTATAAATTAGAGCTTACAGGAACGTTTTAATTACATGGAGACATACCACCGAGGCATTTGTATAGAATACCCTTTATTTCAAGACACACATAAATATGTC
>JAJRPK010000325.1 GCA_024280785.1 Gammaproteobacteria bacterium | reverse complement strand
GTCTACATAGTGAGTGTATTCATTTTCAAACTCGGTCGGGACTAGCCACCAAATCGGTAAGCATCCGGCGAGTAATATACTGGTGCGATAGAATTCATCCAACAATAAAAAATGCTGAGTGTTGCCGCAATCTTCGCTCCCCATGGCAGCGCGTTGTTTGTGTCGGAACTCGACATCGTCCATGATGAAAAAGTGGACTTCCAATCTTAATGTGTCAGCCCATTGAGAGATCAATGTACATTTTTGAGTTAACTTGGCTCTTTGTTTTTCGCTCTGATCTTGGGCCGGGCAAACCCAAATATCGATATCACTGCGATTGGTGTGAGCAACGGTGCCGCAGCTACCCATGAGGTAGATGGCGCAAATGTCATGGCTGGAATTTAACTCTCGTTTTAATACAAACGATTTAGATAAAGTGCGGGCGCTTTTAATGCTTTCTCGGGTCGGTTTGTAGTTTCGTAATCCTGCTGGTGTCTCATTAGAAATGTAGCCGGGTAGTACAGGGTGGTTAACGTGGAATAGGAGAGGCAATAAATCGAGAAAGAGCTGCTGGGGTGTATTTAGAGCGCTATGCAAACGCTTAAGCCGCAGTTGATTAATTTGCTGAAACCGGCTGATGAGCTGTTTTAAATCGATTCGATCGACGCCTTCATCGACATTTTGGGCGTCAATGGGCTTTAACGAGCTGAGCTGTATAAAAGCGTTGTCGCGCATAGGAATATCGGAGGGCATCTTTTCAGTATAGCCAGCGCACTGGGTATTGCCTGCCCAACTTGCTTGTTATTTAAACAAGACTGAGTTCATTAGGTCTTCCTTGCTCCGGTGGGTGATCCGTTATTGATAGGTATCCAGCTTTACTGAGTTTGATTTCATCGGCTTGCTTATTGCTTATACGGAACTGGGCTCTAGAAACACGTTAGAATACTCGCTTTTAACTTCATAAAAAACAATGGCTTAGAGTTTGTAGAATTAAAAGCGAGTGTCCTGGAATTCGTCAATGGATGTCCATATTTGGAAACGCAAACGATTTGAATATAACCCTGTGCTTTGCGATGGCGATGGGCCGCTGAATAAAATGCGCAAATGGTACAACCAATTTTACGTGTCAAAAAATTGATAGGAATTTTTAGTCGTAAGTGGCCGCGATACTTATTAGAGTTTTCAGTTTTTTAAATCAGTAGGGACATATATGTGTACTAGGTTGGATAAAATGTTGCTTGAGATAATCGTTTTTCTGCAGCCTCGTTAAGCCTTAAAAAGCATTCGCTTGACATTGTAACCTTTTAGGTTACAATGCGTTCTATGATAACCAGTTTTATACATAAGGGGTTACAGCGTTTTTACAAAACTGGCAAATCGTCTGGCATTCAAGCAAAACATGCTAAACGGTTAAGGTTAATACTCACCAACCTAGATCAAGCCGAAAGCCCACAGGATATGGACTTACCCGGTCTACGGCTACACGAGCTAAAAGGCAGTCGCAAAAATATATGGTCAGTTTCTGTTAGCGGTAATTGGAGAGTAACATTTCGATTTATAGGTCGAGATGCGGAAATACTAAATTATGAGGATTATCACTAATGAGTATGCATAGCCCCGCGCACCCAGGTGAAATTCTAAAAGAGCTAGTAATAACCCCTTTAGGACTCACCATTACAGATGCATCAGAGCATTTAAATGTTAGTCGTAAAACACTTTCAAAAGTATTAAATGGTCGAGGTGCAATAACTCCAGAAATGGCGTTACGTTTAGAGCTGGTATTTAAAAAACCATCTGCTGACCATTGGCTTCGGCTTCAAAATGCTTACGACCTTTGGCAGTCTCGTCAAAATAAGTCTGCACTACATGTCCAACCTTATCGATCCAATTATGCATAAAGGTTTAGCAAATAGCTGCAATCGAAGCCGCAGAGGAAAGAGCGCCTAGCGCAGCGAGTGGTGATGTGATAGTAGGGGGTACCGACAAGAGAAATTAAGTCCTTTCTAGCTTTGGTCATGATGAGATCCTTTTATCGCTGTGAAGAAGAGCTTGAAATCCTACGGCTGTGGCTTGAAGGGGTCAATCGGAATGTGAGTGTCTAGGTTTTTGAATCTGGGTTTTTCTAGGTTTTTGTCCGGAGAGGAAATGGCGGTCATGTCTTTAGCCACCTAACTTCGGCCGTTTAGCATGATAAGAAAACCGAGAAAAAGATCATGCATAGTTGAGTAATTTATGTACAGGCACTATTGAACCTGCTACTGTATCGCCGTGTCTCCCCTGACACAAAAGCAGTAATCCGTCGAGCAGGCTTAATCTCAAGACAGCATGGGAAATCGGGTTATAACAAAAAACAAAAATTTTACCTGGAGCAGTACCATGAAGAAATCACGCCTTTTGAGCGCTCTGTGCGCATCACTCTTTATTGCCACCACACCGCTTGCGCATGCCGCCGTTGTAGAAGTGGGCGACTTGAACATCATCGATGATGCGGGGAACGCGTCAGATGGTCTCCGATTCCTCGACATGAGTTATAGCACCGGATTAACGCTGGCTGCGGCGTTAACTAATGCTCAATCTGTCTATGCCAACGCCCGCTTAGCGACCGCCTCTGAGTTTGATGACTTATTCGCTGCGGCAGGCATCGTATATAATTCAGGCTCGTCTGCATCTGCATCGTTTAATTCAGGCGCCACTATCACTCTATCGAATGGTTCTAATTATGACGGCGGCGCGTTAGGTGGAACGTTAGGGTTTACGTCTGGATCAAACACTTTTTTGTGGACGGATCCGGACGGCTCCAGCAGTGCCGGCACGACGCGTGATTATATGATTATGGATGGCTTTAATGTGCAGGCCAGACAAGCGACGTTG
>JAJRPK010000324.1 GCA_024280785.1 Gammaproteobacteria bacterium | reverse complement strand
CATAAAGGTGCTGATTTTAGCGAGTCGATATCCTTATTCTATGGCGAAGACAAACTTAAGGAATATACAGAAAGATAATCCGTTGCTGATTGCTATTCGTACAAAAACTGTAATGAAATAAGTGCAAATTAAGTCACTTCTAGCCCCAAACCATGCTCTTAACGCCACTTTTAAATACAAAGTTGAATCTTTCTTCAATTTGATGGAATTTGAACAGGAGCTGGTTTATTCTTCGCGCCGCAGCTGTAATAGTGTAGGTTTTTCCGATGGCGCCAAGCCACTTTCAAAGAAAAATGTTCAATTTTGCACACAGCGAGTAAGGGTTCTAGCCCTCAATTTTTAGCCACTGTTTTAGGATGCGCACTATGACTCCGGAAGAAAAAAAAGCTTTCGAAGATGAACTCTATACCTATGTTGGCAAGGCGATTTACTCGGCCCCCCGCAAAGGGTACGACGATGTCAACACGGCAATGATACGTCAATGGTCAGAGGTGATGGGTGATAAAAACCCCGCCTACAACGACTCGGAATGGGCGGCAAAAAGCCAGCGAGGGCATACGATTGCGCCTCCGGCGATGATGTATGCCTGGACTCAAGAAGGTTATAAAGTCGCTAGTGAAGGTCGACCTGCCGACGGTCAGGTAGAGATGGTTCAGTTTTTTGATAGACACGGCTTTAGCGGGTCGTTAGGCACTAATGTCGATCAGGAATATTTTGTCGAGGCCAAGCCCGGAGATTCGATATTTGAAGAAAGTATTATCGATTCGATATCCGAACAGAAATCGACGGCCAGAGGCATAGGTTACTTTTTTGAAACCTACGCTAAATTTACCAACCAAGACGGTGTGTTAATCGGCACTCAGCGTTTTCGAGTATTTAAGTTTATTCCACCGGTCGAAGCGGCAACCGCACCCGCTCAAGACGGTGCCTTAGAAGTTCCTACTCGCGCTGTATCACCGCGAGGACAGGATAATAAATGGTGGTGGGATGCCTGTGATGAAGGCAAGATACTGATACAGCGCTGTCAGAATTGTCAGACGCTGCGTCACCCTCCTAGACCCATGTGTGGTGAGTGCCAATCTACAGAGTGGGACAGTATAGAATCGACGCTCGATGGTGAAGTTTATAGCTTTGTTGAAATGCACCATCCTAAATTTCCCGGTTACCAATACCCTCTGGTTGTTGCCGTTATTGATTTGGCAGAAGGTACCCGTATTATCGCCAATGTGGTGGGATGTGAGGTTAAGGATATTCACATTGGAATGAAAATAAAGGGCAAGGTAGAGCAGGTTGACCCAAAAACCATGCTTCCTCAGTTTTACCCCGTTGCCGGTTCGGCTGCATAACGACTAGATAGCGACTAGCATACCGACTAGATAACGGCTACTGACTCAGGAGAATAAATAGCAATGAATACGTTTAATTACGCCGACGTTAAAGTGGGGGATAAATTACCCGCACTGGAAATTCCCATTACCGCATCGTTGATATCTTGTGGTGCATTGGCAACTCGTGATTTTGAACCTTGTCACCATGATAAATCGGTGGCTCAGGGCATGGGGCTCACCGATGTTTTTATGAATATCTTAACGAGTCAGGCGCTTATGGCGCGCTTTGTTACCGATTGGTCGGGACCCGAGGCGGTTATGAAAGGACTAAAGGTCAAGTTGGGAGCACCCAATGTTCCCGGTATGACAATGACAGTTAGCGGTGAAATCGCGGCTAAAGATGATGCTGAAAATAGCGTCACTGTCGAAGTCACGGGTGAGAACAATATCTGGGGCATGCATATGTCCGGATCTGTTCGCATTGCATTGCCTTAATTAATAGCGCTTGGAGAGAAAAAGATGACGATTAATATATCCGGTGAAGCTGCTATTGTTGGAGTGGCCAATACTGAATTTTCTAAAAACTCTGGAGTGTCAGAGTTGGAGCTGGCATCTGTCGCCGTGCGCGATGCCATTGCCGATGCGGGGTTGAAACCTTCCGATGTCGACGGCATGACGACGTTCACCTTAGATAATACGGATGAGATAGAAATTGCCCGCGCAGTTGGGATAGGAGATCTAACGTTTTATTCACGGATTCCTCATGGTGGTGGTGCAGCAACAGGGTTAATTCATCAAGCGGTAATGGCCGTGGCGTCAGAAATGGCAGAAGTTGTTGTCTGCTATCGCGCATTGAACGGCCGCTCTGGCCATCGTTATAGTTCCGGTGTTTCTGGAACGTTGTTGACAGCGGATGCCATTCATTGGGGCTGGTACACGCCTTACGGTTTGATGACCCCCGCAAGTTGGGTGGCAATGTACACTCAGCGTTATATGCATCTGGCTAAAGATGTTCAAGATGCGATGTTTGAAGTTGCACATATTCAGCGGGAGTACGCGGTGACAAATCCAGCGGCCTTCTTTTATGAAAAGCCGTTCACTCGTGCAGAATACGACGCTTCTCGAGCGATTGTTTCACCCTTTAGAATGCTCGACTGTTGTATGGAAACCGATGGCGGTAGTGCGGTTGTCGTTACCACCGCAGAGCGCGCTAAAGACTTAAAGCATCCTGCCGTTATTGTTAAAGGTGTAGGGCAGGCGGCGGCGGCCGACATGGAATCCATGACCAGTTTTTATCGGCCGGAAATCGCCAAAATTCCATCAATGGATATCGCGGCAAAAGTGGCTTATCAACAATCGGGCTTAACACCCGATGATATTGATGCCGCCATCATCTACGATGCGTTTTCCCCGATCGTTTTATGGCAGTTAGAGTCGTGGGGTTTCTGCGGTGAGTTAGAAGCTCCCCAGTTTGTTTTAGACGGTGCGTTGCGTCCAGATGGACGATTGCCAACCAACACCCATGGCGGCCAGCTTAGTGAAGGCTATATTCATGGGGTTAACGGTATTGTCGAAGCGGCCAGACTTGTACGCGGCACTTCGGTTAATCAGCCCGCCAAAGACATTAAAAATGTTCTAGTGACTTCAGGTGTTGGTGTTCCAACCGGGGGGGCATTGTTGGGCTTGGCGGATTAATTAAAGCTGACCACAATTTGCAAGTTAAATCCCTTAGTAATGTGAGTTGATTTATGTCGAATCGGTTTGAAGGAAAGGTAGCCATTGTTACCGGTGCCAGCTTGGGTATTGGACGAAGCACGGCTTTATTGTTAGCCAAAGAGGGCGCGCATGTTATTGGCTGCGCTCGAAGAAAGCCAAAGCTGGACGAGCTAGAGCAGCGAATAGTTAGTGAAGGTGGTAAATTTAGCTCTTACGCTGTAGATGTAAATGATGCAGCAGCGGTAGAAACTTTTGTCAAAGACGTAATTAGCCAGCACGGACGTCTTGATGTATTAGTTAACAATGCTCCATCCGTTAAAGGTGGGATGGTGCTCGATACTTCGCTAGACGATTGGCAAGCCAACTTTAAAGCGTCGGTTGATAGTGTGTTTATTGCCTGCAAAGAAGCGTTAAAGATTATGTATCAACAGCGTTCGGGCTCAATTGTGACGGTGTCATCGGTAAGTAGCCTTCGCGCCGGCATGGCGGCAGGGGGGTACTCTGCTTCTAAAGCTGCGATTAATCATTTCACCGCTTGTGCAGCAATGGAAGCGGCGCCATATAACGTACGCATGAACATTGTTGCTCCGGGATCGGTAAAAACTCCAGGCTTAGATGCTGCTACCCGTAAAAACAAAGCAATACTCGATGCTATCGCCGGTTCAATTCCCATGCAACGCCACGCAGACCCGGATGAAATTGCTCAAGCCATAGCATTTTTAGCTTCAGACCAAGCATCATTTATTACCGGTGTTATTTTACCCGTTGATGGCGGAAAAACGCCTCAAATGCACATTCCCGATTTTGATATCACCGCATTGGATAACGCCAAAGCGGTAAAATAATTATGCTGGTTGTGCAACCAAACTAAAGCAAGGTTAAATCATGTCAGAACAAGCGCCCGCTCCTTCTCGAATAAAACCGCCGATGGGGCACGACAATGCTTGGTGGTGGGAGCAAGCGGCAGCTGGTAAATTGGTGATTCAGCGTTGCAGCCAATGTCAGGCTCTTCGGCATCCTCCTCGTCCAATGTGCAACAAATGCCAATCGCTAGAGTGGGATTTCATCGATGCATCGGGTACAGGGACTGTTTGTAGCTTTACCGTTCTCCATCATCCACAGTTCCCTGGCTATGATTATCCACTGGTTATTGTGTTGGTTGATTTGGCTGAGGGTACGCGCTACACCTCCCAGCTGATTGATTGTGATCCCGATGACGTGGACTTTGGTATGGCTGTCGAAATGGTCATGCATATAGATCCGGATGGATTTAAGCTGCCAATGTTTAGACCTAGCCAAGCAGGAGGTAGCTAACAATGCCTATTAGTCTTAAAAATGAAGCCGCTGTTGCTGGCATTGGTTGTACTGAATTTAGTAAAAAATCTGGGCGCTCAGAATTGTCTATGGCTTCAGAAGCTGTAGCGGCTGCAATGGCCGACGCTGGTTTGCAGGCATCAGATATTGACGGACTGGTGAGTTATACGCTTGATCCAACCGACGAAATTGAAGTGGCGCGAAGTGTAGGCGCCGGGGATTTAACGTTTTATAGTAAGGTAAATTACGGTGGTGGAGCGGCGGTCGGCGTGGTGCACCAAGCGGTCATGGCGGTCGCGACAGGGCAGGCAAAAAACGTTGTGGTTTATCGAGCGATGAATGGTCGATCAGGGCAGCGAAACGGTCAGGGAGTTTCCGGCGAAATCGTTACCAGCGATCTTATTCATTGGTCCTGGTATCAAGTTAACGGTATGCTAACGCCAGGGTCGTGGATTGCGATGATCGCCAACAAATACATGAACAAGTATGGTGTGACCAGCGAAGATTTGGCTCGCGTTGCTATTTCTCAGCGCAATTATGCGGTGACGAACCCTCGTGCGTTCGGTTACCAAAAACCGCTGGATATGGAGACCTATAT
>JAJRPK010000323.1 GCA_024280785.1 Gammaproteobacteria bacterium | reverse complement strand
GTGGTTGTAGCCCATTCGTTGTAAAATTTTGTCGCCGAGTTTAACCGGCAATAATCTGAGTAACAACAGTGAGAATGATGTCTGCCAAGGAAAGCTGATGACAGCCTGATTTTTATCAATCCCTGTTAAGATGATTTTTACTGCCGCACTGGCTTCTAGCACATGCGATTTCTGGCCGGCAAAAGAGCGGGACATTTGGGTGTCAATAAATCCAGGCATAACGGTATGCACGTTTACCTCAAAAGGTGCGAGCCAACCCCGCACGGCTTCGGCATAGCTTTTTAATCCGGCTTTACTCGCACAATAACTGGGAGTCAGGCCAAAACCCCTAATGGCAGAGACTGAACTGATAAAAACAATAGAGCCAGATCGCCGTGTTTGCATCGCTGGAATTAGCGCTTGTGTGCAAGCCATTGCGCCGAGTAAATTAACTTGAATAATACTTTCTTGTTGTGACCATGATTCCCAGTTTTCGCTCGTGTCTCCAGTGATGCCGGCATTGACAATTATCGTGTCGATAGAATGGCTTTGATCAATCTTTTCTATAGCCACTACCGTATGAGTGAAGTCTGCAACATCGATACTGTGGCAATGAATAGTTGTTCCGTATTGTGCGCACTCAAGCCGAGTTGTTTCCAGATGATCTATCGCCGTCGCAGTAAGCGATAAGGTCAATTGACCGCCCAGCTGTTTGGCATATGCGATGGCTAACGCAGCGCCTAATCCTCTAGAGGCGCCGGTTATTAGAATGTGGATAGCTTTAGCTTCGTCGGCCATTGTCTTACGCTTTCGCTCGTATGATTAGCTGTTTATGGATAATGGTGAAGATATTTTTTGTCCGCGGATCAAAACACATAGTCGGTAAAAATACAAAAAAGGCAGCTAAATTATCAATCACTGTATTCCTTTGGGTTGGCGAGTTATCATCCTATGCTCTTCGCCCACACATTTCTACCCTATGAAAACTTGTGTTTATGAATCAAGACTTTCAGGCCTTTTGCTTTTCAAAAGGAATTGTTAAACAAAAAAACTGGCAGCGATTGCTTGGTGTGAGCAGTGCGTACTCTGTGAGCCTATGGAGAAATATTTCTGTCAATGACGATACCTTGCTGGTCGATTGGGGTAATAAAAGAAAATTCAAATCCGAGCAATTGGCAAAAGCTAAAAACTTACCATTGATACGCTTAGAAGATGGTTTCGTCAGATCTGTGGGTTTACCGGATAAAAATATTGAATCTTATTCTTTGGTCGTCGATGATCTCGGAATTTACTACGATTCGAGGACCGCTTCCCGTTTAGAAAAGCTGATAAATGGTGAGACATTGACGGCCCTGCCTCGATTTGACGGAGGGTATTTATCGAGTCTGTCTGGCGATTCTGATTCAGCCATGGTTGCTGATCTAGAGAATGTCGATTTACTATCACGCGCACACGATTGCATCGAACGTATTACTGCTGATCATCTTTCTAAATTCAATCATCTTGACGATATAAAGCTGGGACCTCAAAAAAAATATCGTGTATTACTGATCGACCAAGTGGCGAGTGATTTATCGATTGAGGGCGGTGGCGCAAATTCAGCAACGTTTAGGCAGATGTTACACGATGCGCAGCGTGACCACCCGGACGCTGAGATCTATATAAAAACTCACCCTGTAGTGCAGGCTGGCGGTCGAGAAAGCTATTTTAGGCCAAATAATATAGGGTCTGGCGTGAGTTTAATTACGGCGAATTGTAATGCTTTGTCCTTGATAAAGCAGGTAGATGAAGTCTATGTGGTGACGTCACAGGTGGGCTTTGAAGCGTTGATGCTGAATAAGAAAGTGACTTGTTATGGGCAGCCGTTTTACGCGGGTTGGGGTTTAACAAGAGATATTCAATCAATGGCAAGGCGGGTAAAAAAAAGAAGCCTTGCTCAGGTTTTTGCTGCGACATATTTTCTATATAGCTATTATTTTCATCCTGTTACAGGCGATCTTTGTCACTTGGAAGATGTGTTAGATTTTGTCAGTCGACAGCGCCGGGCATTTCATCGCAATCGAGGTCTATCGCTTTGCTACGGGTTCCCCCCGTGGAAGCGTGCCTATGTCAAGCGGTTTTTATACAGCCCTTGGGGAGACCTTAAGTTTTTCCAGAATGAGAGATCCCTGTTGGGCTATCTGGATAAAACGGTTGCCAGAGTTGTTCAGTGGGGGAACACGGCTAAGACTATCGGCGTTCAGTTGCGACACGCTGATATTGAGTTACTTCGGGTCGAGGACGGCTTTATTCGCTCGGTGGGTTTGGGTAAATACTACATCCCCCCGTTGTCTTTGGTATTTGATCGAGAGGGCATGTACTACGACCCCCGCAGTGCCAGCGAGTTAGAAACGATATTATCCACTGCGAAGTTTGGCGCCAGTGAGCTCGCTAGCGCCGAGGCAATAATTGCCCAACTCGCCGTCGCAAAGGTGACCAAATATAATGTCGGAAATACAGAGCTACCCGAGGAGTTATTAGCTGTTGTTAGTTCAGTTAGACAGAGTTCAGTTGGACAGGGCTCAGGGGATGAATACAAAGACGCTATGATTATTTTGGTGCCAGGCCAAGTAGAAAATGATGTTTCTATACAGCTTGCCTGTGGCGACATCAATACCGATGTGGCGTTATTAGAGGAGGTGCGAAGGCGTCGTCCGAAGGCTATCATTCTTTACAAGCCTCATCCTGATGTGGTTAGCGGAAATGCGGTAAATTATTCCCTTTCTACTTCGCAGCATAGTGACAAAATAAAGCGCTTGGCCGATTATGTATTAACCGAAGTCGATATGGATAGCTGTTTGAAAATTGCGGACGAAGTCCACACTATGACATCGTTATCAGGTTTTGAAGCTCTGATACGAGGCATTCGCGTCTTTAGCTATGGTTCGCCATTTTACTCAGGGTGGGGATTGACCGAAGATGAACGACCAGTATCCCGACGTCAAAGAGTGCTTGGTCTTACTGAGTTGGTTGCGGGGGTTTTAATTCATTACCCTCGTTATATCGATTATCGGACAGGTTTTTTTATATCGGCTGAGGATGCGCTAAAAAATATTATCGCCAGCAAAATTAAAGGTGATAGCGATAAAGGCCGCGTGAAGACCCTGTTTTTTGTTCGTTGGTATAAAAAAACAAAAAATCTTGTGGCGTCGTTGCTCTATGGGTTGAGGTTTTGTTAGCCAGATGAAAAGTGTTATAGATAAAAAAGCGAGCGTGCAGGATATTAATCATCTTACCGGGGACATTACAGGGTCTTGTTCTACGAAACGATTTTTGTTTTTGCAGGGCCCGATTACCCCCTTCTTTAAACAGATTGCTGATCGCTTAGAGAAGGCGGGCTGCCAATGTTTTCGCATTAACCTTTGTTTTGGCGATTGGTTGTCTTGGCGAGGGCGGCCATCGACGGAGTATCGTGGGCGCGCGCGCGATTGGCCAAATTATATAGAAGCTTACTTGCGTGAAAATAAAATCACCGATCTTATTTTGTTGGGTGAGCAGCGCTATTATCATAAAGTAGCGATTGCTTTAGCTCGACAACTTGATATTCAGGTTGTGACTACAGACTTCGGTTATTTACGGCCAGATTGGATAACGCTTGAACGCAATGGGATGTCAGCAAATTCAGAGTTCCCCAAAACGGCAAAAGATATCTTTCGTGTTGCGGAAAACTTGCCGCCAGCGGACTTTTCGCCTAAGTACACTGACTCATTTATTCGCCAGGTATTTTGGGACGTACAATACCATTTGTTGTCGAGTGCTTTCAGACTGTTGTATCCCGCTTATAGATCGCACCAAATTCACCACCCGGTGAAGGTATATTTAGGTACGGGAATGCGTTTGTTGTTATCCAGATTGTATCGCGAGCGAAAAGCTCAGAATACAATTTCTGATCTGCTTATTTCTGCTCAGCCATATATTGTTTTTCCTTTGCAGATGCAAAATGACTTTCAAATTCGAGCGTACTCCAAATATTCGGGAATTGAACCCGCTATCGACGAAGTCATTCGTTCGTTTGCAATAAATGCATCGAGTGGAATGAAGTTGGTGGTGAAAATCCACCCATTAGACCCCGGATTGATCTCATGGCGTCGGGTCTGCCAAAAGATAGCTCGTCGTTATTCAGTGGCAAATCGGGTCCTGTACATTGATGGAGGTTGCCTGGATAAGCTGCTGGATAATTGTAGCGGCGTTGTTACCATCAATAGCACCGTCGGGATTTGGGCTTTACGCAAGCTAAAGCCGATATGTGTACTGGGTGAATCTATCTATAGT
>JAJRPK010000322.1 GCA_024280785.1 Gammaproteobacteria bacterium | reverse complement strand
GGTATTTATCGAGGCCAATGTGCGGAGCTTTGTGGTAAAGACCATGGTTTTATGCCAATCGTGGTTCACGCGATGGAAGAGGACGATTATCAGCATTGGCTAGAAGGTAAAAAGAAAGAGGCGGCTGAATTGCAATTGGCTATGTCGCAGACATTCACTATGGATGAACTTTATGCCAAAGGTGAAAAAGTTTATCAAACTTCTTGTGCCGCTTGCCATGGGGCAAACGGTGAAGGTGGTGTTGGTCCGGCTATGAAAGGCTCGGCGATTACCACGGGTTCAGTAAATGGGCATTTGAACGTTGTTGTCAACGGTGTTGGTGGAACGGCGATGCAGGCCTTTGGCGGGCAATTAAATAATATTGATATGGCGGCAGTCATTACCTACGAGCGAAATGCTTGGGGCAATAATATGGGTGACATGCTTCAGCCTGTCGATATTTTAACTTTTAAGAAAAGTAATTAAGGGGAGCCGACAATGAGTGATCACGGTCCTGCAAAGGGTTTTGGGCGTTGGTTATTTACTACTAACCATAAAGATATCGGTACTATGTACCTATGGTTTAGCTTTGCCATGTTCCTTCTCGGTGGTGTTTTTGCACTGGTTATCCGTTCCGAGCTATTTCAGCCTGGCCTGCAGTTAGTTGAGCCAGAATTTTTTAATCAGATGACCACCATGCACGGTTTAGTGATGGTGTTTGGTGCGGTTATGCCAGGCTTTGTTGGCTTAGCCAACTGGCTGGTACCCATGATGATCGGTGCGCCGGATATGGCGTTACCGCGCATGAACAACTGGAGTTTTTGGATTTTACCGTTTGCGTTTACGATGCTTGCATCTACGCTGTTGATGGATGGTGGAGCACCTAACTTCGGTTGGACTTTCTACGCGCCGCTGTCGACAACTTATGCGCCTCCGAGTGTGACCTACTTTATTTTCGCCGTTCACATTATGGGTGCTTCGTCGATTATGGGTTCGATTAACATCATAGCAACCATACTTAACCTGCGGGCACCGGGTATGACGATGATGAAGATGCCCCTGTTCGTTTGGACTTGGTTGATTACGGCTTATTTGTTGATAGCTGTTATGCCGATTCTTGCCGGTGTTGTAACGATGATGCTGATGGATATCCACTTTGGCACTAGCTTCTTTAATGCCGCCGGTGGTGGTGACCCCGTCTTATTCCAGCATGTTTTCTGGTTTTTCGGGCACCCGGAAGTTTATATAATGATTTTGCCTGCGTTCGGTGTTATCTCCGCAATAATCCCAACGTTTGCCCGAAAGCCATTATTTGGTTACGCCTCAATGGTTTATGCGACCTCCTCCATTGCATTTTTATCTTTCATCGTATGGGCGCACCACATGTTTACCGTGGGTATGCCATTAGCGGGCGAACTATTCTTTATGTACGCCACTATGCTGATAGCGGTGCCTACAGGGGTTAAAGTGTTTAACTGGGTCACGACAATGTTCCGTGGTTCGATGACTTTTGAAACGCCGATGTTATTTGCGATAGCTTTCGTAATCTTATTTACCATCGGCGGATTTTCAGGTCTGATGTTAGCGATAGCTCCCGCTGACTTCCAATATCACGACACCTATTTTGTCGTTGCGCATTTCCATTATGTGTTGGTTCCTGGCTCCATATTCTCGTTGTTTGCAGCTGTTTATTACTGGCTACCCAAGTGGTGTGGCAATATGTATGACGAACGTTTGGGTAAGGCGCATTTTTGGCTGTCATTTGTTGGCTTGAACTTGACCTTTTTCCCCATGCACTTTGTAGGTTTAGCGGGGATGCCACGAAGGATTCCAGATTATGCTTTGCAGTTTGCCGACTTTAACCAGATTTCCAGTATAGGTGCTTTCTTGTTTGGTTTTAGCCAGGTGTTCTTTTTGTACATCATCATTAAAACGATTCGCGGCGGAGAGAAGGCAACGGATCAAGTTTGGGATAACCCTGAAGGTCTCGAATGGACACTGCCTTCGCCGGCCCCTTACCATACATTTACAACTCCACCGGCTATTAAATAATAGCGGGCGGCAGCTAACCCAGAGGAATTACTGCGTAATATGAGTCAAGCATCGGTTCGCAAGATCTTTATCCGGCTGGTTTTAGTGACTGTGGGGATGTTTGGCTTTGGTTTTGCTTTGGTTCCGCTTTACGATTTATTTTGCGACGTAACGGGTTTAAATGGTAAGACTAATACCGAGGCGTTTATTCCGGTAGCGGAATTAATCGATACCAGCCGTGAGATTAAAGTTCAGTTTATCGCGACTAACAATGAAAATATGTCGTGGGAGTTTCGGCCCGAAGTATTTGAGGTGACGGTTCACCCCGGCGAAGAAGTACAAACGACTTTTTACGCTAGAAACCCTTCATCAGATAGAATGGTAGCGCAAGCGATTCCCAGCATTGCGCCAGGTCGGGCAGCTACCTATTTTCATAAAACAGAGTGTTTTTGCTTTAACCAGCAAACCTTAAGTGGCGGTGAGCAAATTGATATGCCGCTTAAGTTTATTGTCGATCGTGATGTGCCTCGCAATGTGAATACCATCACCTTGTCTTATACTTTGTTTGATGTGACAAAAACAGGCGTTATCCAGACGGATAGTTTGGTTGCGCGTTAAACAGTAATTTTTAAAGTGTGGACGTTAGATCGTTCAACTATGTAACATCGGAGAAAACAAAATGGCTACAGACTCCAATAATGTAGAAGGCTATGAACATTATTATGTGCCGGATCAGTCCCCGTACCCAATTATGGCGACGATTGGTTTGGGAGCGTTGGTGTTTGGTTTGGGCACATTTTTTAATGAGCTTCACGCTGATTTAGCGGGTTCCGGCCGTTATGTTGCGATGGCGGGATTTGCTATTTTAGTCGGCACATTGTTTTTCTGGTTTAGGACGGCGATTAACGAGAATATGCAGGGCCTTAATAGCGCGCAGTTGAAGCGCAGCTATGTTTGGGGCATGGGTTGGTTTATTTTTTCTGAAGTGATGTTCTTTTTTGCTTTTTTTGGCGCGTTATTTTACGTGCGGAATATGGCTGGCCCTTGGTTGGGTGGAGAAGGAGAGAAAGGAGAGTTCAACTATTTGCTGTGGGATAGTTTTAAATTTGTTTGGCCAATATTAGAAACCCCTGATCAAGTGGTTAATGGTGTGAAGGCTGCGTTTGTCGGCCCCGGTGAAGGACACAGTATGTATCCAAAAGATGCTCACGGTGGTTTGTTTGCTTGGTTGCCGCTTTGGAATACCGTTATCTTATTGACTTCTTCGGTCACGGTTCATATGGCCCATAATGGACTAAAAGACAATAGTCGCGCTAAGTTTACAGGGTGGTTGTTTGTTACGGTTGTTTTGGCGATTGGCTTTTTGTGTTTGCAGTATATGGAATACCACGAGGCTTACGTTGATTTAGGATTAACGCTAGAAAGTGGCATCTACGGCACAACTTTTTTCATGCTAACGGGCTTTCATGGCTTCCACGTATTCTTGGGAATGACCATGCTGCTGATTATGTTTTTGCGGGCACTAAAAGGTCACTTTTCTCACGAAGACTGTTTTGGTTTTGAGGCCGCATCTTGGTATTGGCATTTCGTTGATGTGGTTTGGGTTTGCTTATTCTTCTTTGTTTATATCCTCTAAATTTGTATTTGTTGGCGCGTCGGTATTAATTATGCCTTGGTTTGTCTCGAATTTTCGGGCATCCCAGGGAGCGCCTACTTGTAGTTGGCCTGAATAATAACCGTAAAGGGTTGTAGCCATTAGGGCGATAGCCAGTGTTATTCTGACGCCTAAAGAATGCAGTGTCCTGCGTGTTGTTCCGACATCTTTAAATAAAAACACCAGGCCGCTACCTAGACTGACCACTAAGCCGATTAGTAAAATAACAATGATTATTTTTAGTAACATGGTGTTTATGCCTGGTCCGTTGGTTAAATTGAAAAGTCAGTGGGTTAAATTAAACGTTCAGTGGTTTAAGTCAAGAGTTCATCGCTAACTATGATTACAGCTTATCGCTGGGATTCCAACTGGAAAATTCTTCTTCTGGTCATCGTGTTAGCGCCTATCTTGTTGTGGTTGGGCTTTTGGCAATTACAACGTGCCGAAGAAAAACAAACACTTCAAGAGCATTTTGATCAACAGATGAAATTACCGCCAATAGCTCTTGATATGAGCGCTGTTGCCGATGATGGGCGGTCGATAAATTATCGCCGGGTAGCGTTGGCTGGTGAATTTAATAATAGCCGGCCTATTTTGCTGGATAACCGGGTTTATCACGGGGTAGTTGGCTATGAAGTTTTATCTCCGTTTATCATCACTGACGGTAAAGTTTTATTGGTTAATCGTGGTTGGATTAAGGGCTCTTTGGATCGACGGCAATTACCGGATATACCACCTGTTCAAGGATTAGTCGATTTGGTGGCAACGATTTATGTGCCCTACTCTAAGCCTATCATTTTGCAGGACGACCAATGGTCCCAAAAGTGGCCATTGGTTGTACAATGGGAGGATATCAATCGCCTCGGTATGTTGCTTCATGTAGAGTCAATCTTCCCCTACTCTGTGCGGCTTGAAGCCGGGCAGCCGGGAGCTCTGGATATTGATTGGGCACCTATTAATACCAAGCCAGAAAAACATCGAGGGTATGCTGTTCAGTGGTTTTCTATGGCGGCCGCTCTGTTGGCGTTTTGGTTGTATTCTTCTATTCGCCCCCGTAAAGAGATTAACTGAGATTTAAAAACCGATGAATAGAGATAACAGTCCGCCTAAGCAGTCGGGTTCAGTGAGCCTAAGCGCTACTGTAATAAAAAGAAATCGTATTAAGTTAGTTATGCTGTGGATGATCCCTTTTGGCCTGATGGCAGCGGCAGCAGTCGTATATGCTTTAGTTCAAGCGGGCTATATAAATGTTAATAGTAAAAACCGTGGAGTTTTAATTCAACCTCCTATCCAACTAAGTAAGTTGGCGCTAACTTCGGCTTCTGGTGAGTTAGTAGAAGACCTTTGGCTAGGAAAATGGACGATGGTCATCCAAAGCGGCGCGGACTGCGACGAGCGCTGTAGAGAGACTTTGTACATTACACGGCAAATACACATCCGAGTCGACAAACAGGCAAACCGAGTCCAGCGTGTTTTTTTAGCCGAGAGCTTGCCGCTAAGTAATGGGCTAGCGGAGCTAATAGAAAAAGAACATCATTATTTGAAGCTAATCAGTGGCAATGGTGATGAGCTATCGGAGCTTGGGCAGGCTTTGGTTTCTGACGCGGGTGAACCGGCACGGTTTTTCTTAGTTGACCCGCAAGGGTGGGCGATGATGTATTATCTGGCGGAGCATGATGGCGGGTTGGTTTTAAAAGATTTGAAACACTTATTGAAATATTCTCGAGAGCGTTAGCCGTGTTGATAAATGATGTCGGTAAAAGAAAGCCCGGTTTTAAATTAGCTGTCTTCGCCACAGGCTTTGCCGTTGTAGTTATTGTTTTGGGCGCATTTACTCGTCTGGTCGATGCAGGGCTCGGATGTCCTGATTGGCCCGTTTGTTATGGTCACATTCTTTGGCCTATGGACGACCATGATGTGGCTATAGCTAACGCTGCTTTTCCCAATACGCCAGTTGAGCACAGTAAAACTTGGCCCGAACAAGTTCACCGTCTTTTTGCATCCAGCTTAGGAATACTGTGTATCGGCTTAGTCGTCATTGCGTGGCGCGTACGTTACGGTCAGTCTGATCGTTCAATGCCATTTAAGCTGCCACTGTTTCTACTAGCGCTGGTTATTTTGCAAGGCATGTTTGGGATGTGGACAGTAACGCTGAAGCTATGGCCTCAGGTAGTCACCGCTCATCTAATGGGAGGTTTTACTACATTATCGTTATTATTTTTGCTGAGTTTTCGGCTGAACAATTCTCACTGGCGTATTTCGCCGGAGATGATGCGTTCTCTGCAATCGGTTAAACCGCTACTGGTGCTAGCCTTGCTGGTAGTCATAGCGCAAATATTGTTAGGCGGCTGGACAACATCCAACTATGCGGCACTCGCCTGCCCTGATTTCCCTACCTGTCAGTCACGTTGGATACCGGCGATGGACTTTGTGGCAGGATTCAACATTACCCAGGATATTGGCCCTAACTATTTGGGTGGTGTGCTTGATAGTTCGGCGAGAACAGCCATTCACTTCAGCCATCGAGTGGGAGCCATAGTGGTTACGATAGCCGTCTCTTTGCTAGTCTGGCAACTATTGAGTATCTCGGTACCGTCGGCGCGAAGATGGGCCCGATTTCTACTCGTTATATTACTGATTCAATTAAGTTTAGGGGTTAGCAATGTACTTTGGTCGCTGCCCTTAGCCGTTGCTGTAGCGCATAATGCCGTTGGATCATTGCTATTGTTAATTCTCGTAGGATTGAGTCATCGGGTTTATACTGTTCGAGTAGAAACCGAGTGAGACCTGAGACTATTGCTGTTCAGTAACAAGCCTCGGCAACCGCTTCGGTGCCATGATCTGCGTAGGCCTTAAATCACTTGACCATATTTGGTAGTAGTTTATAAATGACAAATTCAGAAGGCTTAAGCGGTAACGTTTTGCGGCCATTATGGCGAGATTACGTCGAGCTGTGCAAGCCCAATGTCGTAGCCTTAATGGTGTTGACCACGGTGATAGGGATGTTGCTCGCTGTGCCTGGAATG
>JAJRPK010000321.1 GCA_024280785.1 Gammaproteobacteria bacterium | reverse complement strand
AGTAACCTTTTTAGCTGTAATGGAACTGATCAAAGAGTCGTTAATTGAAATGGTACAGTCAGAACCGTTTGCGCCTATACACATAAGGGCCAGAACATCATAATTGATGTTTGCAAGAACAATGCGCTGGCTATACCGGGCAAAGTATTTATAGAGAGAATTAGTCTGTTATGAAAATAGAAGATTTCGAACTGGTTAAACGAATTTTTGAGGCTGCATTGATGGCTTCGGAAAAACCGTTGCAAAGAAAAGACCTCACGGCTTTATTTGACGATCTTGAAACGCCAGATGATGAACTGATAGATCGCGCTATCACGGAGTTGACTGATGATTGTGAATTGCGCGGTTATGAATTGAAAAGAGTTGCCAGTGGTTATCGGTATCAGGTAAAGCAAGACCTTTCCCAGTGGATTAGCAAGCTCTGGCAAGAGCGGGCGCCAAGGTATTCACGCGCGCTACTGGAAACTTTGTCATTAGTCGCCTACCGACAGCCTATTACTCGAGGCGAAATCGAACAAATTCGCGGTGTAGCCGTAAGCAGCAATATTATTAGAACCTTGTTAGAACGTGAGTGGGTTAAATCGGTCGGCCATCGAGATGTACCGGGGCGCCCCGCCATTTACGCTACTACCCGTCAATTTCTCGACTACTTTAATTTGAAGAGTCTCGATCAGTTACCTCCACTGGCAGAAATTCGTGATTTAAACACTATTAGTCGTGAGCTCAACATAGAGTTACCGTTAGATGAAGTAACTTCTGCCAACGATGATAATATCGAAGGTGAAGCTCAGAATGTCAATGCCGATCAAGAAGGCAGTAATCCGGCGGATGAGAGTACGAGTGTAAACGATGATTTAAATGCTGATTTAAATGAAACTGACGAAGGTTCAATTGCCGAGCATAGCGCGAACAGCACTGAAACTGCGGAGCTGAGCGAAACCGTTGAATCAACGGAAGAGTCCGTTGCCTATAACGATGAAGCGGCAGCTTTTGAAAGTTGGATAGACGACGAACTAGTCGATGACGAGGCGGAACAAGAGGCGGATTCTCGCCAGACAGAATCGCGCAGCACCGAACCTCAATCTGAAAGTCTAGAGAAAGAATCAGAATTGGAATTACAAGTTTCGGGTAACAGGCCTAACAATGGGGCTGCCCTGGAGCTGTGATATAGAGCGATTTAGTGGTCACTTTTTTATATTACTACCGAGGCATTTGAAAAGAATACCCTTTATTTCAAGACACACATAAATATGTCCCTATAGTTCGATGCTGGCATCCCTGCCAGCAACGGTCTTGAAATAAAGGGTATTCTTTTCAAATGCCTTATGAGTAACTGATGATTTGGTCTTAGTTAGAAAATTTTTCGCCAATCTGGTGGTTCGCCTACGCCTTGGTCACACTTGAGAGGTTCATTGTTTGAGCCTCTCTTCCATGTACGGTCAATTGAATTAATTATTATGAGTGAACGCTTGCAAAAAGTTCTTGCGGCAGCAGGTCTTGGATCTCGCCGAGAAATAGAGCGCTGGATCGAGGCGGGTCGAATTACTGTCAATAACGAACTGGCAGTGTTGGGGGTTAAGGTAGAAACTACCGATATTATTACGCTTGATGGTAAGCGTGTTCGCCTGTCAACAAAAAAACTTGAGCGGCGGGTGATTATATATAATAAGCCTGAAGATGAAGTGTCTACACGTTCTGACCCCGAGGGACGAAAAACTATTTTTGATCGCTTGCCGGTTAGTAAATCCGAGAGGTGGATAGCGGTTGGCAGGCTGGATCTTAATACCAGTGGCCTTATGTTATTTACTAATGATGGTGAATTAGCTAACGCGCTAATGCACCCATCGAGTCAAATTGATCGAGAATATGCTGTACGGGTTAAAGGTGAAGTCAACGATAATAATTTGCAGGCGCTGCGCGAGGGCGTGTTGCTGGATGATGGTATGGCACGTTTTACTGATATCCAGCGAGGTAGAAATGCAACGGGAGCTAACAGTTGGTTTTATGTTGTGCTGATGGAAGGAAAAAATCGCGAGGTTCGTCGCCTGTGGGAATCTCAGGGCTTGCAAGTCAGTCGATTGAAGCGTGTACGGTTTGGCAATGTATTTATTCCATCGTCTTTGAAGAATGGCAAATATACGGAGCTTACTAAAGAGCAGGTGGATAGTTTGAGTGAGTTGGCTGGTATGCCTGTAGTAAATGATGCGCCTGCGAAAGCTGTTAGAAAAGCGGGTTCGCGGCGAAAGCGGTAGTTCCCGGTGTTTTTGTGCTTAGGAGTGATGGGGCTCTACCGCGGAATAGATAAAATAGCCTCTATCCAGAATGGCACTTAGCTAAGTGGTATTGTTTTAGCTTCGATCCGCGTAATACCCTGCCAAACTGGCTCACATCTAAATCAGGAAAAACAAGGATATTCCTATGCCATCGCCACGCCGAGACCACTTGGTTGATACGGCATTAAAATTATTTTGTAAGCAAGGCTTTCGCGCTACCGGTATAGACACAATACTGGCGGAGTCCAGCGTGGCGAAAAAAACTCTCTACAACCACTTTAAATCCAAAGATGAGTTAATCATTGCCACGCTGCAAAAAAGAGATGCCGATTTTATGGCGATGATGCAAGAAGGCGTTGACCGACTAGCACCTCAACAAACGGGAACGGCGAAAATGGCCAAAATCATGGCGCTGTTCGACACACTGAATGAATGGATTAACTCCAGTAATTTTAACGGCTGTACTTTTATCAATGCCTCGGCGGAGTTTCCACGTAAACAAGATCCTATTCACATTGCTTGCGCCAATCACAAAAAACTGTTTACTCAACTT
>JAJRPK010000320.1 GCA_024280785.1 Gammaproteobacteria bacterium | reverse complement strand
GTAATTCTGGTAATTTCCTTCGCGCCAATAATATCACCGCAAAAATTTTCAAATTTTTCTTCGACACTATCCCATGATGCTCGGGTAGCATCTTGCCACGGGTCACCTCGGGCGTAGTCTTCAGATAACTTATACTCTTGGCCCTTTGCATAAATCGTCATCGACGATGGGTTTTTCTTAAACCGTCTTATTCGGCTTTGCATGGCACGGTTAATTTCACCTATGGAGCTTTTGTTTTCAGAGGTGGTCACCTTGCTGGCAAACTCAATGACTTCTTTATTGGTTAATAATTCTTCGCTGTACCATTTAGGGCCGGGTTTATATCCCAGTGCCGCTAGTGCTATGACATAGGGAATATTAAACGCTCCATTAAGCGGAGCTTTATGATCGGGGGTTATTGTTTTGCAGGGAGTGTTAAATATTTTCATGGCGTAGGCCATGGAACTCATTTCAATATCGATGCTGTCAATATCTTCGGGCTTTAGTTTTTCGCTTTCCATTAGCGAAAGCAGCATGTCTATGGGGGCGCTAGTATAGCGGCACGATGGATAGTATTTAATACAGCTGTCTTCAATCCACCATTTGCTACTTAAGCCTTCCGTTAGCAGTTCCAGATCAGTATCCAAACATCCTTGCGACCTCATAAAAGCGCCGCTGTCCAGAATGTCTTGTTGGGAATTGTAACCCGCCTCGGCGTAATGCACGGATAACATGCCAGATAATGCGGCGGCAGAATAATTGGCGTATTTAAATGAGTGGAACTCAGTTTTATCGATTTGTGGTTGACAGGTAGGTGTTGGCGCCATCCAGCCTACGATACCCATTAGTCGGCCAAGCGCTTCTCTATCCATTTTTCGAATCATCGCCGAGGCCACAGCGGTGCCATAGGATGCAAACCCCATTCCCTGAACGGGTGAGTAGGCGAAATTACCATCATCGTCTTTAGTGATAGAAATTTGCGAAAGAAATATCCTGGCATTAATATCGTAACTAACGGCCATAGCACGAATGATATCGCGACCCGAACAATCTGTTCTCTCAGCCTCAGCCAAAATAGCCGCTGCACTAAAAGCGGCAAAGTGCGACGAGGTAAAAAAGGTATCGTCGGCATCTAATACGTTCATAATTTCAGTGTTGGCCGCTGCTGCGTGGACCGCCGAAAATTTATCGCGGCTGCCACAGATCGTTGCTTCGGGAGCACCTCCTATTTGAGTGTACACTTGGGTGATCATTTTTGAACGCTCAAGCTCACCACCGGCAATACCGCAGATAATTGAATCAAGAAAAATAAGTTTGCTATAGTCTGCTACTTGCTCGGGGATTTCATCGGTAGCAGTGGTAGAAATAAAATCAACTAATTGGTCCGTGCTTGAAGTGTTCATTAATATCCTATCCGAGTATTTTTATAGGGTTAACAAAAATTGCATGGTTTAGGTGGTCAGGCTGCGAGCAAAGTCTGGATACTTGATGCTTATTCTAAGGTTGGTTTTAGTCACGGTTTTAGTTACATTGTTTACTAAATTAACCTATCACAAAGAAAAATACTTGTCATTGATTTAAATTTAGTGAGAGCTTTGATGTCAGTAAGTACTGTCAAATTAACTCGTACTAAGCGATAATTCTCGGACAAAAAACGCACCCACGAGGCGGGTGGGGACGCTACAGCGAATTACGATTCGGTTCTCGATGCCACTAATGCATCAAACTCCGGCGAGGCGCTGAAAACTATATTTACAAATATGGGAAGCAAATAGTGAGCAATAGAAAAATAGTTAGTGGGCTAATGTGGTTAGTAGACCAATAACAATAATTCATATCGATCAATCGAAATAAAGAGACGAGCAATTATGCATCCCGCCTTACATGCACAAACACAGCCTGACAAAGCCGCCTATACCATCGCAGAAACGGGTGAAAGTTTAACTTACGGCGAACTCGATACTTTTAGCAAGCAAGGCGCACAGCTGTTGCGAAGTCTGGGGCTTGAAATCGGTGATCATATCGCCGTGATGCTGGAAAACGACCTGGCATTTGTCAAAATAGCGTGGGCGGCCAATCGTGCCGGTCTGTATTTTACCCCCATCAGCACCAGCCTCAAGAAAGATGAAGTCGAATATATTGTCGATAACTGTGGGGCAAAGGTTTTTGTTAGCAGCAAAGTGATTGCTGACGCCGGTGTAGTCGCTCAGCTGGATTTGGGCAGCGTCCTAAAATATGTCACTGGCGGTCTCGTTGAGAATTATAGTGATTGGGATGATGCACTGCGTGAACAACCTAAAACCGCGTTGGAAGATGAATGTGAAGGCTCTTATATGGTGTATAGCTCAGGCACCACGGGTCGGCCAAAGGGAATTAAACACCCTTTTGTTCACGGGCCGTTAGGAGAAGGCAATGGAGCGACGGGTGTGCCCGGGTTGGTGCAGTTCTTTTTAGGCGCAGATCAGGATGCCGTTTTTCTATCTCCTGCTCCTATTTACCACGCGGCACCGCTATTTTGGAGTCAGGGTTACGTCCGAATTGGTGCCACTGTAGTAATAATGAAAAAGTTTGAAGCTGAAGCTGCGTTGCGTGCCATCGAAAAATACAAGGTCACCCAAAGCCAGTGGGTGCCAACGATGTTCGTAAAAATGTTGAAATTGGACGAGGCCATTCGTAATCGGTATGACCTCAGTAGTTTGAAAGTCGCAGTGCACGCAGCGGCACCTTGCCCCATCCCGATAAAGGAGGCGATGATGGGCTGGTGGGGTGAAATTATTTACGAATATTTCAGTGCTAGCGAAAGTATTGGTATGACATTTATCAATCCGCAGGAATGGATTAGCCATAAAGGATCGGTGGGTAAGTCGATGTTGGGCGAGCTGCATATTGTTGATGACGAAACAGGAGAAGAGCTACCTGCCGGTGAAAACGGGGTTATTTATTTTGGCGGTAGTGATGGTTTTGAATACCATGGTGACAAGGAAAAGACCCGTGAAGCAACCAATGACAAGGGCTGGTCAACCGTGGGCGACGTTGGTTATGTGGATAGCGATGGCTATTTATATCTTACCGATCGTAAAAATCATATGATCATTTCGGGCGGTGTTAATATCTACCCGCAAGAAGCTGAGAATATAATCACCCTGCATGACAGGGTTGCGGATGTCGCGGTGATTGGTGTGCCCAGCGAGGAATTCGGTGAAGAGGTCAAAGCGGTCGTGCAGCTCGACGATCCGACACAGGCCAGTGCTGAACTCGGCCAGGAAATTATTGACTACTGCCGTGCGCGTTTATCGAAGATTAAATCCCCCCGTAGCGTCGACTTTGTTAAAGAGTTACCCCGCACACCGACGGGAAAAATGCTAGAACGACTGCTTAAGGAT
>JAJRPK010000319.1 GCA_024280785.1 Gammaproteobacteria bacterium | reverse complement strand
GCTGGCAGGGATGCCAGCGTCGAACGATAGGGACATCTTTATGTGTGTCTTGAAATAAAGGGTACTCTTTTCAACTGCCTCGGTAGTATGTCACTGAAGTTATTGTTTCGGCAGCTGTGGTTTTACCAACTGTAGTTTCGTTAGGCAATTTTTTCAATTTTTGCCGATGATAACAAGTCCATATTAAACACCGCTTCTGCCGAGGGGATAGCATCAATAACGCGCGAAATAACCTCGGCATAGTTAGCTTCACCCAAATAACTTAACGCATCTAATAAGGTCGAACTAACAGGCTCATGCTCAGGCTGATCCAACAACCACTGCTCCGCTACGATACCGGCCAATGACGAAATGTAAATCAAATTGGTTTCAACCTCTGCAGTTTCTGGACTCACCTTTAACATCGAATGACTATGCTGTACTACTTCGACTATCTGATTGGGTAGCTGCCATTTTGCTAACAATATGGCGCCGACCTCAGCATGATCCATGCCCCAGTTGCGCTGTTCCATAATAATCAGATCATAGTGACTTCTAGCGTTATTGTAGACCGTCCGGTACTCGTCTCCTAACACTTCACTAAACACCAATATTCCCACATCTTGAAGCAAACTGGCAACGTAGGCATCCCCCCTATCCAAACCCAGCTTAGAGCCTCCCACTTCACTGGCAATCAAAGCTGTGAGGATATTCTTACGCCAGAAATAATCATGGTCTATATCAATCGCAGTAATCTCTGCATCACGCAACATCTTAATAAGTGATGATGATAGAGCAACACTCATCGCCAAATTAACACCCAAGATAGTGATCGCCTGTACAACGTTTGTTACTTCACGACGAAATGGAAAAAAAGATGAGTTGGTAATTTGTAGAAGTTTGGCAACTAGTGTTGGATCTTGACTGATAACAGATGCTACTTTCGCAGCATACAAGTCTTCTTGGTTATGTAGCTCTACAATTTGCATCGCAATCGCAGGCAATACCGGCAAAGTATCGCAAGCAATGATCCGATCAGTTAGCGTAGTGGGCATAAGAAAGATATCTAAAGTATTGTCTGACAAAAACAGTGAGTGTTTTCAGTATAGTCAACATATTGTCCGGCCTTTATACTGCCGGCCAAAACTGTTCACTCTCTGCCAAAAATTAGCCCTGATTCGTGATCTAGTCGATATAACCCAGTAAATGTTCGATTCCGCCAGAACTGATCTGAAGCGCAGTGCGGCCATTTATTTTTACTTCTTTAGACCAATCTACCAATTGATAGAAACAAGATCTGGACAGTCGCGCCCGCAAGCCACCGCGAATTTCAATACAAGGGATTAGCTGTTCCTCGTTACCGGGAAGTTTAGCCAACTGCAAAGGATGTTCTGGCCCAATATCAACACAATCCCCTAAATTACTTTTAAGGGTCAGTATTGTTCTTTTCAGATTCCAAACCGCCCCGGTTACAATAAAGGGCAGGTCCTCTACGGTAATTTTAAGTAGCTGTTCAGGGGCAATCAGAAAATATTCCTGCTCCCTAAGGATCAGACATTGCGCAAACAGCTGGACCATTTCCAGCCGACCGAAGTCAGACCCGCGATAGGACCATCGTCCATCGGCATGAATAGTTATCGCAATTCTACCCTGCGGCAGCGCATCTAAATCTTGACTTCTCAACCAACGTTGAGATTTATCTTGTCTTGCCAACGTATCAAAATCTGTATTATCAGACATACTTGGGCCATCGATATTCATTCGAACAACATCAACCACATCACGCATAAAATTAAGCAGGAAACTACAGTATTAATACAAACTACAGCGTTAGATTCACAATAATCGTACAACCACAACGCCGTCTATCGCTCGCAATTTAGCAATAGCCTCGGTAGAGGGCTCGCTCTCTACATCAATTAAGTTATAGGCAATATCGTTACGACTTTTATTAAGTAAATCAATTACGTTAAGCTTGTATTCCGCAAGGATAGCCGTGATACTACCCAGCATATTGGTAACGTTTCTGTTGCATATAGCAAGCCTATATCCCGACGAACGTTCGAGTTCTAAGGCAGGGAAATTGACTGAATTAACAATATTGCCGTTTTCCAAATAGCCTTTTAATTGCTTCGCCGCCATCTCGGCACAGTTTTCTTCTGCTTCTTGAGTACTGGCTCCTATATGCGGCATCAAGATAACGTCATCCCGATTAATCAATCCGGGCTTTGGAAAGTCTGCAATATAGCCGCCTAACATACCGCTATCTAACGCTTCGACAATAGCATCACTATCTACAATTTCAGAACGAGCAAAATTTAATAATTTACAACCAGGCTTAACCGCACTAAGCCGCTCAGCATTGATAAGATTTCTCGTCGCATCCAATACGGGCAAATGCAACGTAACAAAATCAGACTTACTCAGAAGAGCATCGAGACCATCCATTTTTTTGACATCACTCGATAAGCGCCACGCCGCCTCAATCGAAATAGCAGGATCGTAGCCAATGACATTCATGCCCATCATCAGAGCCATGTTAGCGACTTGAGAACCTATCGCACCAAGGCCCACAACCCCTAAAGTTTTGCCATGTATTTCACCGCCTTTAAATCGCTTTTTTTCTTTCTCAAGCAATTTGTTCATCTCGTCAGCGCTCTCCATTTCCGCCAATTCGCTGACATATGAAATACCTGACACAATACCTCTTGAACCAAGAAGTAAGCCGACCATGATAAGCTCTTTGACCGCATTGGCATTGGCTCCCGGAGCGTTAAAAACAGGTATTCCTCGTTCTGTACACCACTCAACAGCAACGTTATTTACCCCTGCCCCTGCACGGCCAATCGCCTTAACACTATCGCCTATTTCATCCGATCCTAATTTATGGCTTCGCAACAAAATCGCATCAGGGCTTTCAACGTTTTCACCTACGCTGTAATTCTCACCATCAAACTGATCCAGGCCTATCTGTGCGATATTATTAAACGTCTTGACCTTGTACACTTTCACTACTCCAAATTCACGCAGTAACGCTACTACGCTCAGTTATAAATATTAGTTCTCACACTGAAAGTTTGAGAGGCTATTAATTAATGACATGATCCAACAATCATCAACATTCAAGCGCAGGTTTAAAACTTCTGGACTGCATTCCAACCTTTACCCAACTAAAACTGCGAGATCTCTGCTTTAGCATTGAGCTCTTTCATAAAGGCTTCCAAATCTTGTCGCCCAGCGAACATCTGTGCCTGGCGCTCTAATGCCTCGCGATATTGCCCCGTATCCGCGTCACCAACGCCCACTTTAATTAGCTGAAATAAGTAAGCGTCTCCAGAATCGGCCACCATATCAAGCACTTGCTTAGTTTCGATCACACTACGAGGTGTTTCAAAAACTGTCCTCAAAAAAGAACTATCGACCTCTGTGCTTCTTCTGGTGACCTTGGTACCAACCGATGCAGTATAGCCTGCTTGACGAGCTTGCTCTTCTAAACCGTTTTCATCGTTAATATTCTGGCTAATTTTGTCAACGATTTTCGCCAAGGTAGCAAAAGATTTTTCGCGCAAAACAATATCATTTATCCCTTTGGAAACTTCTGTCAACGTAAGCTGACGGGGCTGAAAGATTTCTTTAATCCGAACCACGACACTGCGATTTGACGACAACTCGAGCACATCACTGTTTAAACCTTCATTATAAACCTGGTCGCTGAATGCCGCCTGTAAAACACGCCCATCAGCTAACAGCGGAGAACTCTCTGGCTGCGACGCTCCCAATGATGGAACACCCGATCGACCAACAGCAATAGTCTGTTTAACCTGGAGATCCAGAAGTCTTCCTGGCTCTTCTAAATCAGCAGCGTTAAACGCAATATCCTTAAGCTGCTCACGCAAAAGAACATAGCGCTCTCGCACTCTGCGCGACTGTATTTGATTAAAGATAGTCGGTCGCAATTCTTCTAATTCTGGAAACTCAATAGCTTCGATATCGGTAACCGTAACAAGATGCAATCCCGCATCAGTTTCGACCGGTTCGGACACTTCATTCAAAGCCAGCGAAAAAATTGCATGCTCAAAGTTTTTTGGGTAGCTATCGTCTTTTTTGGTATAACCTAAAGACCCTCCCTCTTTCGCGCTCCCGACATCTTGAGAATACTCTACCGCGAGCTCTGAAAATTTCTCACCCGCAGCTAATCGCTCTTTTATTTTCAAAAGCCGGTTTAATGCACTTTCTTTGGTTTGTTCATCATTAACCTCAAGAAGAATGTGCGAAACATTTCTATTTTCACCGGACACAAAATTGGCAAGTCGATTTTTGTACTCTTGCTCAACATCTTCATCTGAAACAGGCTCAGTAAGATTTTCAGCATTTAACTCTAGATACTCGAGGGTAACCAAAAGCTCGCTTTGATAATCACTTAGATGGCTGTTGTAATAAGATTCTACATCTTGATCACTGACCACAGTATTTTTTGTGATATCTACTATGGGTAATTTAATCCAATTTATCTCTCGCGTTTCATTGTAAATATCGAGCAATAATTGGTTATTAAAATCCAAAGAAAAGTTGCTCATCCCAATACCGGTTTGTAACTGATTAATTCGCAGTGCCGTTGCCAACTGATCTTGAAGCATCGCTAAATTACGCCCCTGATCAGCCAACGCTCTAGCCATTTGATCATTTGAAAATCGGCCATCAATCTGGAACGCATCCATTTCGGTGATCATGCTATTGACCATTGCCTCGGGCGCCCTAATATTCATAACCCTTACCGCCTGCTCTATCAGGGTTTTCTCGGTTAAGATTTTCAGAACTTGCGGCGCCAGTTTTTCATCGGATAGCTGAGCATAATCAATGTCTTTGCCCATTCGTGCGGTTAATCCCCGCCTATAGCTAATTAACTGCTGTTGGAATTGAGCCTGATTGACCTCTTCTCCATTAATTTCTAGTACGATGGGAGGGCCACCATCGTCCACCAATGAACCTATACCAAAAAAAACAAAGGGTACGATAATGATACCCAAGATAACTTTTGCGGTGCGGCCTTTAATATTGTCGCGAATTGTTTGAAGCATATTGGTTTCACTCAAAAAAAATAGCGCATCATTTCAACGAAATTGATGCGCCATTTTGTTGATTTGCATGTTTGCTGATATGGCTCGACAATTAAAACTAACTCTAAACCTTGCTAAGCTCGATCCATTTTAACCTACTGATCGTCAGGAAAGCCTGCCCTTTTCTTGGAGCCTCTATAACGTAGACCAAATCAGTTACACGATTAATCGATTGCTAATTAACAGCATCCTTTAAGGCTTTGCCTGCTTTAAAGCTGGGTACTCTAGAAGCTTTAATTTGAATTGGCTCACCAGTCTGTGGGTTTCGCCCAATTCGAGCAGCCCTATCTTTTACCTGAAAGGTTCCAAAGCCCACCAGCGCCACTTGCTCGCCACCCTTAAGTGTTTCCGAAATGGTATCGACCGTAGCATCTAGTGCTCGTCCAGCCGCAGCTTTGGAAATGTCTGCCGACAAAGCTATAGCATCAATTAATTCTGATTTATTCATGCGTTACCCCTTAATTTAGTATTTAGTTTTGATTTATATACTGCCTATAAATATCGTGCGTATGGTTGTAGCGGACGTCGATTAAACACCAGCAGCCCTATTTGATTGGCCACTGCTCAACTTACGCTTTTCGAGTCCACACCCATCATCGTCGCTGTTCGCTATTTTACGACATCTCAAATCGACAAAGCTAGCAATATACCATCGGATAGAAAATGATAGCCACCCAATTTACTCGCTTACCCGCCATTTTTCATTAATTAAACATGTTTCTAAATCAAGCTAGAGCAGATTAAAACAACCTCGTTATTTCAGCCTGGGTCTAGCTCACCATCCATCACTGCTAACTATTCTGCGGGCAATAAGAACGGCGGAGCATTTATACCAACAGCCGCGGATAGGGTCAAGAAAACAGTCTAAGACAGCAGCGTTTTCACCATTTTAACCTGTGGTTCCGCACAATTTACCTAATTCTTGCGCCAAGCTCTATATCCACTCTTCGCTATTACGAACGATCAATGGGGTTTTACGCTTCTCTTCTCAGACATATCTGCTACTTTATCGCCTTGTGACCCGTTGGGATCACCCTGACTCTCAAAATCCTCATCACTCAATGGGTCAGGCATTTTTTCTAAAGCTATTTCGAGAACCTCATCTATCCATTTAACGGGCTTAATGGTAAGCGCACTCTTAATATTCTCGGGGATGTCCCTCAGGTCCCGTTCGTTCTCTTCGGGAATTATCACGATTTTTATTCCCCCACGGTGTGCCGCCAACAACTTTTCTTTCAGCCCGCCTATAGGTAAAACCTGTCCGCGAAGCGTTATTTCACCTGTCATCGCAACCTCCGAAAGTACAGGTATTTGAGTCAAAGACGAAACCAATGCTGTGCACATCCCAATACCTGCGCTCGGGCCGTCTTTAGGTGTCGCCCCCTCCGGCACATGAAAATGGCAATCATATTTTTCATGAAAATTACCGGGAATCCCTAATATTTGGGCGCGAGAACGCACGACTGTAGTCGCCGCTTGTATAGACTCTTGCATGACGTCGCCTAATGATCCAGTCTTCACGTGGCGCCCTTTTCCAGGGACTGACGCGACCTCAATCGTCAGCAATTCACCACCTGCCTGAGTCCAAGCTAAACCTGTAACCTGACCAATTCGGTTATCTTCATCTGCCTGACCGTATTTGAATTTTTCCACCCCGCTGTACTCGGAAAGATTTTCTTCGGTAATAGTTACTGGCGCACTCAGTTCATCAGTAATCAATGCCTTTACGGTCTTACGAACCACCTTTGCTATCTGCCGGTCTAACGATCTAACGCCAGCTTCTCGCGTATAACAACGAATAAGAGCAAGTAATGCAGAAGACTCAATTTCTAATTCGCCGGGTTTTATACCGTTATCTTGTAACTGTTTCGGCAATAAATATCTCTCGGCAATTTTTAACTTCTCGTCCTCTGTGTAACCTGGAATTCGAATCACTTCCATCCTATCCAACAAAGGGGCAGGAATATTCATCGAATTAGAAGTACAAACAAACATCACGTCAGATAAGTCGTAATCTACCTCTAAGTAATGGTCATTAAAGGTATGGTTTTGCTCAGGGTCTAACACTTCAAGTAGGGCTGACGCCGGATCGCCACGACTATCCATCCCCATCTTGTCAATTTCATCCAGTAGGAATAGTGGATTCTTTACGCCCACCTTAGAGATTTTTTGCAATATCTTTCCCGGCATCGAACCAATATAAGTCCGTCTATGCCCTCGTATTTCAGCCTCGTCACGAACACCACCAAGAGCCATTCTGACAAATTTTCGGTTAGTTGCTCTAGCGATAGACTCGCCCAAGGAAGTTTTACCTACACCCGGCGGACCCACTAAGCAAAGCACAGGACCTTTGAGCTTTTTTACTCGCTTTTGCACCGCTAAATACTCAAGAATTCGATCTTTTACATCATCCAGTCCGTAATGATCTTCATTTAGAATTTTTTCAGCTTTTACTAAATCATGGCGAATTTTACTTCTCTTCTTCCAAGGGACTCCAACAATCCAATCAATGTAGCTCCGAACAACGGATGCTTCTGCCGACATGGGCGACATCATTTTCAGCTTACTTAATTCAGTTGTTGTTTTTTTCTCAGCCTCCGAGGTCATGCCCGCTTCATCAATTTTTTTCTGTAACTCATCAAGCTCGTTAGGAACTTCTTCCATGCTCCCCAGTTCTTTTTGAATGGCTTTAATCTGCTCATTGAGATAGTACTCTCGCTGAGATTTTTCCATTTGTTTTTTTACCCGCCCGCGAATTTTTTTACCTACGCGAAATAAATCAATTTCTTCCTCCATATACACCATCAATAACTCAGCGCGTGAAGGTAATTCTACAGCCTCTAACACTTCTTGCTTTTGGGGGATATCCAAGACCAAATGTGTTGCGATAGTATCAACTAATCGACTAACTGAATCTATACCAGACAGTGACGATAACACTTCGACAGGAACTTTTTTGCTCACTTTGACATATTGTTCAAACTGAGAACTCAACACGGCGGTTAATTCCTTAGCCTCTTTCTCATCAACGTCTTTCTCATCAAAAAAAGTAACTTCAGCATCTAAGTAAGCACTATCATCATCGGCGGAATCCTCCACACTAGAAGATATTGCAACAATGTTGACCCGCTGCCCGCCTTCAACCAAAACTTTTACCGTGCCATCTGGCAACCGAAGCATCTGTAATATGGTGGACACTGTACCCACAGTAAACAAATTATCGGTAGAGGGATCGTCAATTTCAGCCTCAGTTTGTGCGACTAAAAGAATTTGTTTGTCATCTGCCATGGCCGCTTCGAGTGCTCTTATGGACTTTTCTCGACCAACAAACAACGGCACTACCATTTGTGGATACACCACAACATCGCGCAAGGGTAAGAGTGGAAGCTTTAAACTCATGATTCACCTCAAGTTAGTGAGTGGCCATATACGCAGTTATCTCAATTAACACGGAGATAATCGCAGCTCGCTCAGACAGGTATGGCCTATACCGCACCACAACAAGTATGCGGTACGCATATAGACCCAACATTATAGATGCTATCAAAGAATATGGAGTCGTAAAACAGAATTACAACCCCTAATTTTAAGGGAATAACCTAGACTACGGCGATTTTAGGAATCTTCAGTCGCCGCTTTTGGAGCATCAATTTGCTCATAAACAATGAGGGGTTCAGAGTCACCCGTAATAACCGACTTATCAATAACCACCTTGGAAACACCCGTTTGCGAAGGGATGTTGTACATCGTATCTAGAAGCACTGATTCAAGGATCGAACGAAGACCTCGCGCACCAGTCTTACGTCCCATTGCACGACTAGCGATGGCTCGCAAAGCGTCTTCGCGAAAATCGACTTCAACGCCTTCCATTTCAAATAGCTTACTGTATTGCTTAGTAAGCGCATTCTTAGGCTCGGTTAAAATTCGCACTAACGCATCTTGATCTAACTCTTCAAGCGTCGCAATGACAGGTAAACGACCAACAAACTCTGGAATCAGACCATAACGAACCAAATCTTCTGGCTCAAGATCAAACAAAACTTCGCCAAAGTTCTTAGTCTCTTCTTTGCTCTTAACTTCGGCGTTAAATCCTATACCGCTTTTTTCAGAGCGATCCCGAATAATTTTATCCAAGCCTGCAAATGCACCACCACATATAAACAAAATATTGGTCGTGTCGACTTGTAAAAATTCTTGCTGTGGATGTTTGCGTCCGCCTTGAGGGGGAACCGATGCAACTGTCCCCTCGAGCAACTTTAAAAGTGCCTGCTGAACACCTTCACCCGATACATCTCGAGTAATCGATGGGTTATCTGACTTTCTGGATATCTTGTCGATTTCGTCGATATAAACAATACCAACTTGAGCTTTTTCGACGTCGTAATCACACTTCTGCAGCAGCTTTTGGATAATATTTTCAACATCTTCACCCACATACCCCGCTTCAGTTAGTGTTGTAGCATCAGCAATAGTAAAAGGCACGTCTAGCAGTCGCGCCAGAGTTTCGGCAAGTAAGGTTTTACCCGTACCGGTGGGGCCAACCAGCAAAATATTACTTTTACCGAGCTCAACAGCATCTTGCTTGCCAGGTGCACTGAATCGAAGCCTCTTATAGTGATTGTATACAGCAACAGCAAGCACTTTCTTAGCTCGCCGTTGACCGATGACATAATCATCAAGAGTATTATTGATCTCCTCAGGCGTTGGCAGGCTTTCATCGCCACCCTCAGCCGTACTTTCTTGCACTTCTTCACGAATGATGTCGTTACACAAATCAACGCATTCATCACAAATAAACACCGATGGACCTGCAATGAGTTTTCGTACCTCATGCTGACTCTTACCACAAAACGAGCAGTAAAGAAGTTTGCCGTTATCACCGTCTTTGCTGTTGTCACTCATTAAACGTAAACCTCATAAATCTCAAGCTTTTAGATACTCACATGGTTAAAATATGACCATGGCAACTGTTTTACTAGCGACTGTTTTTCTAATCAGGCCTTTACAGCTATGATGCCATAAAGACCTACCAAGAAACCAGACCGGGCTAACACCTTTAGATTAGACCCTTATACGAAAAAGCGTTCAACTTTAAAAGGGTCCTAAAAGAATATGGTTTCCAAAAGGTCAAGACGCTCGGCCAAACAATCTAGTCTAACTAACGCTAAGCCGACTTTATTCCTGGCCGCGCGGTAACCACTTCGTCAATCAAACCATAGTCCATAGCTTGTTGCGCATTCATAAAATTATCGCGCTCTGTATCCAAAGAAATCGTCTCGATGGACTGCCCCGTATGCTCGGCCAGTAAACGATTCAGTCTTTCACGTATGATTAAGATCTCTTTTGCCTGAATATCAATATCGGTAGCCTGCCCTTGTGCACCACCGCTCGGCTGGTGAATCATCACTCGGGAGTTAGGTAAGCACAATCGCTTGCCTTTTGCCCCGCCAGCTAACAAAAATGCCCCCATACTAGCAGCTTGGCCAAGGCATATAGTGCTAACATCAGGCTTGATAAATTGCATTGTGTCGTAAATAGCTAGACCTGCAGTCACTGAACCGCCGGGAGAGTTAATATACAAACTAATATCTTTATCAGGATTCTCCGACTCAAGAAACAGCAGCTGCGCAACGATCAAATTAGCCATTTGATCTTCTACTGGACCCACTACAAAAATTACACGCTCCTTTAAGAGTCGAGAGTAAATATCATAAGAGCGCTCGCCTCTAGCTGTTTGCTCTACCACCATAGGGACTAGCCCTAAATTTTTGATTGTTTCACTGTTCCCAATCAGATTGGTCAATTTTCGTACTCCTAAGCGGGGGTTATTGGGCCTAAGCCACAAACTATATTTTTAAAAATTCTTGATCAAAAGCAAATAGCGCTAAATAACGACCAACAGATAATCTGAAGATCCAACAAAAAAAGCGACTTTACCTATAAAAGTGTAGTCGCTTCAGACTACTGAGGTAGTCATAATTAGGGAAATATATCTTAAGCGAAATATTGCTAAATCACTCACACAAGTTTATACCTCTGGCCCTTTAATTGCCTCGTCATAAGTGCAGTCTTTTTCAGTAACCTGCGCCATTTCTAGCACCTTATCAACAACTAAACCTTCCATCACTATCAACTGAACTTGCTGCATCCGGGATTCATCGCCAAGGTAAAGGCTCTTGACTTCTTCAGGGTCATCATAACTAGACGCAATATCATCAATAAATTCAATGACTTGCTCGCGGTCAGGCTTTATTTCATACTGCTCGACAGTCTTGCCCAGAATAAGCCCTAGCGCAACCCGCCTATGGGCTTGCTCTTCGAATAATTCAGCAGGTAGCAACGATAAATCAAAATTCTCTGCACTTTCGCCAAACTGCGACAAAGACTGCTGTCTTAAAGTATTTACCTCATCGCTAATCATCGCCGCTGGCAAATCAATCTCATTAAGTTCGCTTAAACCATCCATAACCTGTGTTTTTGTATTGTTCTCAACAGCATCCGCTAATTGCTTTACCATATTTTTTCGGATGCTCTCTTTAAATGCCTCTAATCCACCTTCGTCAATATCAAATTTGGCAAAAAATTCGTCGTTGAGTTCTGCTAAGACCTTTTCACTCACCGAATTAATCGTCACAGTGAATTCTACTGCACTGCCTTGCAAGTCTTCTGACGGATAGTCTTTAGGGAATGTCAGCTTTAACATACGCTCTTCGCCTGCCTTTGCGCCCTCTAAGCCTGACTCAAAGCCCTCTATCATTTTAGCTGAACCCAATTCCAAATCAGTGTTTTCTGCACTACCACCATCAAACACTTCACCGTCTTTAGTCCCTTGATAATCAATGTTGACGCGATCTGACTTTGCAGCAACCCTATCGACCTCGTTCCAAGTCGCCTGCTGATCAACAAGCTTATCAACCATATTGCTGACATCACCATCAGTAACTTCGGCACTCAGTTTTTCAATAGTAAGACCCGACAAATCGGCAAGTTCAAACTCTGGATAGACTTCAAAAGTAGCGACAAATTTAAAGTCCTCGCCTTCCTCATTATTCTGAGGCTCAATAGTCGGCTGGCCGACTGGCTTTAAGTCTTCTTGCACCACCGCTTGTTGAAAAGATTGGCTGGCCACTTCACTCACGACTTCAGCTCTAAGTGATGCTCCGAAACGCTGTTTCACTACTTTTACAGGGACTTTTCCAGGGCGAAAGCCATCAAGGCGAACTTTTTTAGCCGTATCAGCTATTCGCTTCTTTACTTCGCCATCGATCTGCTCCGCGGGGATTTCAACGGTAAGCTTACGCTCAAGACCTTCGGTAGTTTCGACAGAAACCTGCATGGGTGTATCCTCTATCATCATTCATTCACAATGCCCATTTCATTACGCTGGTAGGCTATAAACCCTGTAACTAGCGCATAACTAGCGCATTGTGAGATCAATTTATTTTACTTACTCTTGGCAACAAAAACCTTAAGCGTATTAAAGTACATTTTCACTAAACTTTAGAACCCGAATAATAGAGCCCTTTTTAAAAAAACAATTGTTATAACCCTAGTCTTAAAACGTTGAAGTCGCTACACAACATCCATTACCCAGCAGCTATGGCTTGGGGAAACCGAGCAAATCATATTTTATGATATTCTGCCTTTACAAATATTATTCAACGAAATTTATACCCGCAAATAATCCGCCCAGATGAACGGAAAAATCAGCATTTCACGATATTAATCGAGCCGCCATGAGGGTTGTGCAAAACTAGCACTTCGCTATAGCTACAAACATGACGTAAATCAATGATTTGGTGCGGACGGAGAGACTCGAACTCTCACGGGTTGCCCCACTGGAACCTAAATCCAGCGCGTATACCAATTTCGCCACGTCCGCTTACTCGTTCTCTCATCCTTTATTAGGCAGCACTATCTATAAGTTAGCATTACCTAAAACCTGTACAAAAAAAGACTCGAGCGCCGTCCTAGTCCAGCCTAACTTACTACTAGCTACCAAATAGCCCAGCCTAAAACGGGACGCGGATTCTCCCACATTAGGGCACTCGGGATCAACAGTCTTCGCGCTTATTAGTTTTAATTACCAACCATTCTATAATCAAAAAAAGCCAAGAGAGCTGTTGCTTGGCACTTGTAGTGAGTATAGTTGAGCCACAAACCTCCGTCAGTGGCAAACCCCGTTAAATATAGGCTTAACTCTCGATGGGTTCTATTTACATCAAAAAACGACACAGTAAAAATCGCCAACAAGTACGAATGCTGGCTGAACAGCTAGTCTCTAGTCTACAAAGTAAATACCAACTGAATTATGGGTGGCACGGCGATAATGTCCGCTTCAACCGTAGCGGACTGTCGGGCTATATAAATATTGAAGACAAAGAAGTCCAAATATCGATTAAAACAAGCTTAGCATTAGCTGCTTTCACACCAATCATCAAATCTGAACTTCGCAGAGCACTAGACAAGCATCTCGGCTAACCGCTCGGCTACTCCCCGCTACCACAAATCACTCCCGCTATACCCGCTCGATAATAGTACTGACGCCCTGCCCCAATCCAACACACATAGTCGCTAACCCTACTTGAGTATCATTTTGCTCCATCACGCTTAGCAACGTCGTCATAATTCGCGTTCCAGAGCAACCTAGCGGGTGCCCCAATGCAATTGCACCACCATAAAGGTTGACCTTTGCATCCATATCGTCAATCAATTTCAAATCAGTTAACACGGGGATAGCTTGCGCAGCAAAAGCCTCATTCAATTCAACTGTTTCAATGTCATTAATCGACATGCCCGCTTTCTTCATCGCTTTCTGAGACGCTGGTACCGGCCCATACCCCATAATAGAAGGATCTACACCGGAGACTCCCATCGAAACAACTTTAGCACGAGGAGTGAGTCCACAAGCTTTTGCTTTTGCCGCGCTCATTAATATCATCGCCGAGGCACCGTCAGTAATTTGCGAAGACGTCCCTGCTGTCACTGTCCCGCCCTTTGGCATAAATGCAGTTCTAAGCTTAGCGAGGCCTTCTAACGTTGTATCCGGACGAATTGTCTCATCAGCTGAAACTAACACCCTTGCACCAGTCTCATTATGAGCTTCTCTAGCGATTATTTCCCCATCGAAATGACCGGCTGTAGCGGCGGCATGTGCGCGCTGATGTGAGCGAACGGCAAAAGCATCTTGCTGTTCACGAGTGACGCCATGCATCATTGCCAAGGCTTCTGCAGTAAGCCCCATCATGCCGGATGCTTTGGCGATACGTTTACTCAATCGAGGATTTGGATCCAAACCCTCGTTCATGGGTACATGCCCCATATGTTCGGATCCACCCACGACAAAAAGGTCACCGCAACCTGCCATAATAGATTGCGCTGCAATATGCAGTGCAGACATTGAAGAAGCACACAGCCGATTGATAGTTTGCGCCGGTACTGTGTGAGGGATATCGGTCATCAAGGACATCATTCTAGCCAAGTTAAATGACTGCTCTTTTGATTGGTTAACGCAACCCCAAATGATGTCATCAATTTCAGCAGAATTGATGCTAGCGTTTCTTGCCAACAGTGCAGAAACTAAATCGGCCGCCAAATCATCTGACCTAATATTGCGATACATGCCATTTTTTGACCGCCCCATTGGCGTTCTTGCACAATCAACAATGACAGCAGTGTTATCGGGTAAGCTCATTTCTATATCTCCATCGGTTGCGCCAGGCAGTTTACTGTGTGCCTAACCACAAAATTTAGTTAAATATGTTTATTCATCTCAATGTAGGTAACAGCCACATAACAACAAGCATGTAACCCAGGGTTTCCATTAATAAAAAGTGCGCCCTTCTGCCGCCATTGCTTTCAGGCTATCCAACATTCCATATTGCGCACCAAGATCACTGTATTTTTCCGCCTTGTCGCAAAAAACGGATACACCCATAGTATCGATATACCGGCAAATACCACCGCGAAACATTGGAAAACCAACACCCATAATCAACGCCATATCCGCTTCGGCAGGAGTCTCGACAATGCCTTCATCTAGACATCTAACCAACTCAAGAGCCATAGGGATAATTAGCCGATCAACAATTTCTTCTTCTGACATTTCCTTAACAGGATCAATTTTGTCAGCCAGCAGACCCGACACTTTTTCGTCAATAGCTTTTTGAATTCGGCCTTTTTTATCCGGTACATATTGATAAAAGCCTAAGCCATTCTTTTGCCCTAACCGACCGGCCTTGAATAAGGTCTCTGCCGCACTGACAAAACCGGGGTTCATTCGATCAGGAAAAGCATCAGTCATCACCTTAGAGGCATGATCACAAATATCCAGGCCAATTACATCTTGCAAATACGCTGGGCCCATAGGCCAGCCAAACTTCTCCATGGCCTTATCAATAGCTTTGAAGTCCACCCCTTCTTTGATAAGTGCGTTAGCACTACCCAAATAAGGAAACAACACGCGGTTCACTAAAAATCCTGCGCAGTCATTAACGAGTATGGGTGTTTTTCCGAGCGCAAGTGCATAGCTCATCACTCTGGCGATCGCCGCATCACTGGTTTTCTCTCCACGAATAACCTCAATAAGAGGCATTTTATGGACGGGGTTAAAAAAGTGCATGCCGCAAAAATTTTCCGGTCTATCTAACGCCTTAGCCAAATCACTAATTTTAATTGTTGAAGTATTCGAACATAAGATAGCGTCTTTGGACATAAGTGCTTCACATTCAGCAAGCACAATCTTTTTTACTTTTGGATTTTCTACGACCGCTTCAACTACTACATCAGTATTCTCAATTCCGGAGTACTCTAAAACAGGACTTATTTTATTCAACGCCGCAGCCATTTTCACTGGCGTCAACCGACCACGGCTCACCTGCTTACTGAACAAACCAGCCGCTTCCTCCATTCCTGCATCTAATCCCTCCTGAGCAATATCTTTCATCAACACCCGTATTTTTCTCGACGCCGACTGGTAGGCAATACCGCCACCCATAATGCCCGCACCCAAGACCCCGGCATTGGTGATTTTTTCAGAGCCCGATGCTAGCTGCCTTGCCTTTTTCGAAACCATCTGTTCGTTTAAGAACAGCCCGACAAGACTTGCTGCTACATCGGTAAAAGCTAAATCGACAAAAGCTTGAATCTCTACTTTACTGGCTTCTTCTCGACTTAACATGCAATGTG
>JAJRPK010000318.1 GCA_024280785.1 Gammaproteobacteria bacterium | reverse complement strand
CCGTTTGGCCAGCGATGGCTTTAAAGTTGCGATTATGGATCTAAACGAATCGGGTTTGCATGAAACGGCTTCTACTGCAGGCGAATTCACCACTTATCTTTGTGACATAGCCGATGATGCGGCAGTGAGTAGTACATTCACCGCGATAGAAGCTGATCTGGGGCCGGTTGATTATCTCGTTCACTGTGCCGCTCTTATGCCTGCTACGGCAGTCGTGAATGAAAAGTCGCATAAAGTTGAGCACTTGATGAAAGTAAACTATGTCGGCACGGTCAATGTCATCGAGTCAGGCGTTAAGCCAATGATTGAGCGCGATAAAGGTATCGTCATTATTTTTGGCTCTGTGGCGGGCGACGCAATGGTTCCCAACATGGCCAGCTACTGTGCCAGCAAAGCCGCTGTTAATGTTTACACTGAGAGTTTGATCTATGAATTAAAGCTTAGTGGCTCAAAACTTCAGGTCTCTTTGGTTAAGCCTCCGGCTGTTAATACGCCCTTGGTAGATCAAACCTTGGCCACAGAAGCTCCTGCAAGTATTGTTTCTGCTAAGGAGTCGGGTCAATTGGCAGACCCAGAAGAAGTGGTTGCCTATATTGAAAAGCAGGTGGCAAAAGGGAAGAAAATAATTTACCCCGGGTCAGCTCGCTTTATCTCTATTTGGCATTTTATGTTTACGGGGCTTTGGTGGAAAATAGTTGGCGGCATTAAATAGTAAATAGCGACAGCTATCCTTAGTAGTACGGCTGGTAGTTATTCCGAACCGGCTATACGGGCCAACGCTAATAGCGACTTATCACCGATAGTGCGTTAAACGAGTTATAACAATATGACATTTTGATATTGGCTTTACGGCTTCCGTTTGTTTACAGTGCCTGCCTTTTAAACTAGCTTAACTCTTAACGGGTTTAACTTTTAACTCGCTAACATGGTTTTACTATTTTGGATCTTATTAAAATAAATCAGCAACTCCGCTCGTTTAGCGCGAGCGAGGTTATTGAGTGGGCGCTATCGCTTGATAAACAAGTCATTGCGACTACTAGTTTTGGTATCAATGCGGCGGTTATGCTACACCATGTTAGTGAAATCGATAATAATTTACCGGTTGTTTGGGTCGATACGGGATACAATTTGAGAGACACGTACGTAGTGGCTGAAAAGTTGATTAAGAGTCTGTCGTTAAATATGCATGTTTATTCACCCTACATGACCTCAGAGAGGCGCAATGTAGTGATGGGTGGAATCCCTACGGTTGACGAAGAATCCGATCATGCTGAATTTACCCGTCAAGTTAAACTCGAACCTTTCGACCGTGCCGTCAATGATTTACAGCCCGAAATTTGGCTGACCGGTATTCGTCAACAAGAAACCGAGCATAGAAAAACTCTAGATATAGTTAGTGTCGATGCTCGAGGAATAATAAAAGTAGCCCCATTTTTTTATTGGAGCGAAGACCAAATTACGGATTATATGGAAGCTCACGAACTACTGAGCTGCCGACATTATTTTGACCCCACCAAGGTTCAAGATGGCAGAGAATGTGGATTGCATACATCTGCCTGATTGCGTCCTGATATGAGTTCTTTCGCTAAATTAGCTTTCGCGCTGTCGACTTAATTGACTATATAACATACAAATATTCTAGAAATATTTTAACTATAGCCTTTATCTCTTTGATTATAAAAAGATATTGTCTCACCGGTACGATCTTCGCAATTAATCCTTCATATAAATAAGCATGCGCAAACGGCGCGGCCAATAATGAGGTACAACAAATGCGGACTTCAGTTAATCGATTCTGGATGCTGTTATTAGTAATTGCCGCTACAGTGCCCAGTGTAGCGCCCGTAACACTGTTTGCATTAGATCAACCAGCAGACTCTGCTTTGGTTGATACTTCAAAAACGATGTCTCAGAGCGCAGCTGATAGAAACAGCAGTAGTGATGCTGCCGCACGAATGAAAGCCACTTTTGAAACGGCTAAAAAATTAGATAAAGATGTCATGATCATTTTTGGTGCTGATTGGTGTGATCGTTGCGCGTTATTACAAGCCTATTTAGAGGACGATTTACTGGCAAACCACGTAGCGGAACAGTTTGTAGTGTTAAAAATTGACGTGGGTTATTGGGACGAAAATCGCCGCTATGAAGCACAGATGGGTCACCCAACTCGCGAAGGGCTTCCGGCCGTTGTTATTGTAGAGGCCGACGATGATTTTGCCGAGGTAATGGGCTCTGAAGATCTGTTAACCTTTTTACCTGATCGCGATCAACCGATATATGCTTGGATGGAAAATATTTTGCAGTTCGCCAAAGATAGCTATGTTCTAAGATAGCTATGCCCCAAGATAATGATGTTTCAGGGTAGCTTAAATTTCTTTAGCCAAGTGCTCTGCCATGCCAATATAATTTGCAGGAGTAAGATCAAGCATTGCCTGCTTGGCTTCTGCAGGTACATTCAGAGATTCGATAAATGTGGCGAGTGAAGTTGCGTCTACGCGCTTGCCTCGCGTTAGATCTTTAAGTTTTTCGTAGGGCTCGTCAACACCATAGCGACGCATTATTGTCTGTAGCGGTTCCGCCAAAATTTCCCAAGCGTTATTTAAATCGCGGTCGATAGTCTCGGCATTTAGCTCGAGTTTGCCTAATCCTTTTAAGTTAGATTCATAGGCGATAAGGCTATAAGCGAATCCAACTCCCATATTTCTCAACACGGTGGAATCGGTCAGATCTCTTTGCCATCGAGAAATCGGTAGTTTTTCAGCCATGTGAGATAGCATGGCATTAGCCATTCCCAGATTCCCTTCGGAATTTTCAAAGTCGATAGGGTTTACCTTATGCGGCATTGTCGACGAGCCAATTTCCCCTTCAATCTTTCTTTGGCCAAAATACCCCTGCGAAATATAGCCCCAGATATCGCGGTTAAAATCAATGAGAATAGTGTTGAACCGAGTGAGCGCGTTAAATAGCTCGGCGATGTAATCATGTGGTTCAATTTGAGTGGTGTAAGAATTCCAGTGTAGCCCGAGCCCTTCGACAAAAGATTTTGCGTGTGCTTGCCAGTCGATGTTGGGATAGGCAGAAAGGTGGGCATTGTAATTGCCGACCGCGCCGTTAATTTTCCCCATGATTTCTATTTGTTCTATTTGGTTTATTTGCCGACGTAAGCGAGCAACTACGTTAGCAAATTCTTTTCCAACCGTTGTTGGGCTAGCAGACTGACCATGAGTCCGAGAGAGCATGGGTTGCGAGGCCCAATCAAAAGCCATAGAAGCTAAGGTATCAGCAATGCGGTTCATGAAAGGAATAATTGTAGCCCTTCCTGCCAGCAGCATAATGCCATGTGATAGGTTGTTAATATCTTCGGAGGTACAGGCAAAATGAATAAATTCCTTGGCTTCAACAAGGTCGGGAATTTCGTCGAGTTTATTTTTTAAAAAATACTCCACGGCCTTAACGTCGTGATTAGTGGTCCGTTCGATCTCTTTGATTGCCAGCGCGTCATCTTCGCTAAATTGATTAATAATTGCTTCGAGAGCCTGAATAGACGATTTACTGATAGGAGCAAGCTCGCTAATATCGGGCTGATCAGCAAGAGCTTGTAGCCATCGAACCTCTACTAGAACCCGTGCTGATATCAGCCCATATTCACTAAAAATTTGACTTAATGGTGCCGTTTTATTCGCATATCGACCGTCGATAGGGGATATAGCATTTATTGTCTTGAGGGTCATAGTTCAAATCTGGTGTCGGTTGAGAGAAATTGATGTTGATTAACGGCATGATGGTATGTTGCTGCACGCTAGAGTGATGATGCTAGAAATACTGTGAAAATAGTTAACTAGGTCTGCAGAAAGTCTCCATGTCGAGGGTGGATACTATGCTCAAATCTCAAAGGTGAGTCAAACAATCTCATGGGTAAAATTCGCAGTATTCTTACAATTTGGCACTAAATTTATGGCTGATAGCGAATGAGGCCACTGGCCATGAGCGATGCTCAACTGAAGTATGTTGCAGAATATAATTATAAAAATAGACTCGATCGCTGCTTTTAAGGGCTTTTTAAGTTCGTTGTGACACGGCGACATTCATGGGTGTATTGTTTTCTATGCCAAATAAATTGGATAACATTACCACCTAGCTGGTGCCAAAGTGTTATAGCTCTTATTGATGCCAGCAATAGCATTCGAACCTGATCTTTGATCCGCGGTTGGGTTAAATGATATTCCAAACCTTGAATGTTAATCCGTTGCGATAGCGTACTGAGCGTGTCTTGATATAGTTGAGATAGCCGTGCGTCAATATCGGCCATATTTTTATAGCCGCTATTATCATCTAATGAGACCGTTAAAAAATTGGTCTGTGAGTCTATCTGCTGATGGATTCTAGCTAACATCTTAGGCTTGGTTTTGAGTGCTTTTGCGAGCCGATTAATGTTTACCCAGTAATTAAGTGTTTGCCTGTTATCATGATCAATACCTTTGTGTATGAGCTCGTCGATAGAACGATAACCAGAAATAAGATTATTTTTTCCAGGGTAAATATCTTCAGGCGATTCAGAGTCGAGCTTAAAGATACTCTGGCGCAGCTCGAACATTGTTGTTTCATTGCCGCTGCCTGTCGTTGCAATTTGATGTACTTGCTGCAACGCTGTGAAAACAGCCGCTAACGCCATCGTCTGATATTCTATGGTATGAAACTGAGCTTTAGGCACCGAGTGCTCGCTTTGTTGATTGAGAGGACCTAACTGAAACGGCTAGTTGGTAATAAAAGGCAAGTATTCAAAGAATATGAAACTAACGATTAAGCCGTTGAATGTTGAATAACACCGCCGCCAAGGCATTGATCTCCGTGATAAAAAACCACGTACTGGCCGGGGGTTATTGCACGTTGTAACTGCTCAAATTCAACTCGAACCCTGCCGTCGCTAGCTAGATTAACAGAGCAGGCTTGGTCGGGTTGTCGATAACGGATTTTGGCAGAGCAATTTAACGGCAAAGAGGGTGGCCCATTTATCCAATGAAGATCGGCTGCTATTAACGCTTGAGTGTAAAGCAAGGGATGGTCGTTTCCTTGTACGATGACCAAGGTATTATCACGGATTCTTTTTTCTGCGACATACCAAGGCGCTTGTTCAGCATTCGCGACGCCACCTATGCCCAAGCCCTGACGTTGCCCGATGGTATGAAACATGAGGCCTTGATGTTCGCCCATGCTTACCCCTTTATCGTCGATGATTGCGCCGGGGTGAGCGGGCAGATAGCGTTCTAAAAACTCGGTAAAACGCCGTTCACCTATAAAACAAATGCCGGTACTGTCTTTTTTGTTATGAGTGTTAAGCTGCGCTTGTTTAGCGATTTTTCGGACAGAGGACTTTTCCATCTCGCCAATAGGAAACTTGGTTTTCGCCAGTTGAGACTGGTCTACAGCATGAAGAAAATAACTTTGATCTTTGTTGTTATCTAAGCCCTTCAACAGATATGTTTCGTTATTATCTACTCTTGTACGCGCATAATGTCCGGTAGCAATCCAGTCGGCACCTAATTTTTCTGCGTGTTCGACAAACACTTTAAACTTGATTTCTTTATTGCAAAGGACATCGGGGTTAGGTGTTCTTCCCGCTCGATACTCTAATAGAAAATGCTCAAATACATTATCCCAATATTGTTTCGCAAAGTTAACGGTGTGTAGCTCTATATCGAGCGTGTCACAAACTCTAAATGCATCTTCGAGATCGGCTCTTGCTGTGCAATATTCCGTACCGTCGTCTTCGTCCCAGTTTTTCATATAGAGGGCCTCGACGTCATAGCCTTGCTCCAGCAAATGAAGCGCCGTGACAGAAGAGTCTACGCCCCCAGAAAGGCCGACAATTATTTTGTTCATAGTAAGTGAAAGTTTGAGGCTGGCATATCTAGCGAGGTACCCGCTAATTCAGAAGGAGGCACGCATGGTCGGTTTATCGCTCTGCGTGACGGTGAGAGAGTATGTTAACGGTAATCGCCTACGATCTCCAAAGGATAATGCTGCCCGGCAAGGTATTGTTCTACAGCTTGCAGAACCAAAGGGCTACGAAGATCAGCCCGCCGTTCCTTTATTTGGTCGGGAGTTAACCAAAGTGGTTGAATGATACCGTCGTCGAGTTTTGCATTGGTTTGCTCGCCAATGACTTTGCCGATAAAAGTCGTTCGATGATAAACCGTTTCGTTGCTAGTCGATTTGTAGAGGCTAAGACCGAGTACGCCGGAAATTTCAATATTCCATCGGGTTTCTTCTAAAGTTTCTCGTATTGCGGCTTCCATTAAAGATTCGTCGGCTTCTAAATGGCCAGCAGGCTGGTTGATGACAACTTGTCCGTGGCACATCTCCTCGACTAATAAAAAACGGCCATCGCGTTCTACTACCGTGGCGACGGTAACATGAGGTTGAAAGCAAGAATCATTAGTCATTGGATGTTCACTTGGTTTGTTCTAAAAAGATCAATATTTCAGTAACTTAGTTGTTTAGTTTAGACTATTTTCTTCTTTTAGGCTTTGTCCTTCCTTGTTGCTTGGAGGGTTGCTTGGAGGGTTGCTTGGAGGGTTGCGTGGAACGTCGCTTGGGATGTCGTTTAGGCCGGCTTTCGAGGCTTTGTGGTAGGTTAACTGACTTCTCACGATAGTCGCCTGGCATTAAATCGCCTAAGTTCCAAGGACCAATGCTATGTCTAATCAACCTTAAAACCGGGTGGCCGACGTGGGCAAGCATTCGTCGAATTTGACGGTTTTTACCTTGTCGGATTCCTATATCCAGCCACTGACTATTGCTCTGTCTGTGTGCGGCGACGGGAGGGTTCCTTTCGTCAATTTGCGTGGGTTGTGCGGCTAATAGTCTGACCTTTGCGGGTAGCGTCAAGCCATCTTTCAATGTCACCCCCCGCTCAAGTTCCAATACTGCTTCGGTCGATATTTCTCCCTCTATCTGAACCCAGTATTTTTTTT
>JAJRPK010000317.1 GCA_024280785.1 Gammaproteobacteria bacterium | reverse complement strand
TTTCGATAGGGCTGCCATCTGTCCGTACAGATTTTCCATTACTCTCCATCACTAGTTGCTGAAGATATTCGGGAAGTATTCTGAGGTCGTGATTATAGGGCAGAATAGCTTTGCTGTTAGCTTGGCAGAGATTGATTTGCCAAATTTCTAACAGGGCTAATAAGCAGGGAACATTGTTCTCTAGTGTAGCTGTAGAAAAGTGTTCGTCCATTGCATGTGCACCATCGAGCAATTCCCGGTAACCTTGAAAACCGATTGCTATAGCTATAGGCAAACCGATGGCAGACCAGAGAGAATAGCGCCCACCAACCCAGTCCCATAGCGGCAATACATTGTCGGGATCTACACCAAAGGCTACTGCTTTTTCAATATTGGATGAGATAGCAGTGAGGTGGTGAGCAAGATTTTTTTCGGGAATTTCAGTTAATAACCATTGTCGGGCAGACTGGGCGTTTTCAAGTGTCTCAGTGGTGGTAAAGGATTTAGACGAAATAATAATAAGGGTATTTTGCGGAGATAAGTCTTGCAGAATGAGTTCTAAGTCTCTGGGGTCTACATTGGCTGCAAAATGTACCTTTGGTTGATTGTCGCTCAGCGCAGATAGTGCGGTGCAAACCATCCTCGGCCCTAAGTCAGATCCACCAATACCAATATTGACGACATCAGAAATTCGATGGTTATTGTGTCCTCGCCATTTACCCGATCGCAAATCATCGGCTAAGGCATTGATTTTTTTTTGAGTTTGAGCAATTTCGGCATTGACGGTTTTATTTGCTGGCAGCCTTAGCTCAGTATGATGTGCGGCTCTCTGTTCGGTGCAATTAACTTCTTTACCAGAGATTAAGTCACTAATTTTGTCGGGGAGATTCTTACTGTTTGCCAGTTGAATCAACGTGGCAAGTATTTCCTGATTAATGTTATTGCGAGACAGGTCAATTTTTAAACCATCGACGTCCCATCGCCACGGATTATGTGCACCGTCCTCTGATTGAATTCTCGCTACAACTGACATGTCACGATACTTTGTGTGCAGTTTTTGGAGTTTTCGCCAAAGCGTGTCCGTTTCAGAATTATCTTTTACATTTGTCATAAGAATTTTGCAGGTAGGAAGCCGCTTTTAGCAGAAGTTTCAATATATTAGATGTTTTAAGTGCTATCCTTTTTTATTGTAGCAAAGACTATCTGCTGATACGAAAAAAGGCTCCTTTATTGTCCCATATCCGAATTTTTAGACATTATATACCCTCCCCGATACTGCTTTTAGGCGCCATGGAGTTCGGTATTCTGGTGGTTGGGATTATTGTCGGAAACGCGGTTCGATTTAAATCCTGGGACTTGTTAGTTCACTATGACTCAACTTTACTGGCAACGGCCGTTTTATACGCATGTGTGTTGTTAGCCTGCACAGCGGCTATGGGCGTATACAGTTCTGGTTACCGCGAGGGAATCGGTGCGATGGTAGTGCGTACAATCGTGAGTTATTGTTTATTGGGCTGCGCAGCGCTAACCATTCTTTACTACATTGCCCCTATTCTATTTTTGGGGCGTGGAGTGTTAGCGTATTCGATCCTTTTTTCACTGATTGCTGTCATTCCCATGCGTTGGATATTTTTTAACATAGTGGGTTCAGAAAAGCTGAGAAGTCGGGCTTTGGTGCTCGGAGTTGGCGAAAGGGCAAAATTTCTTGAGCAGCGTCTTGCGGGCTCCCATTCTGGCGTTGCTGATATAGTCGCCTTTATCCGTACAACTCCAGAAGAGAAAGTTGCCGTAAGCTCAGACATTTTAGAACTGAAGGATTCACTGATTGATATTGCAAAACAATATGATGCACAAGAGATTGTTGTCGCACTGGATGGTCGGCGAGAAAGTGACGGCAGCCGGTTTCCGCTGGGCGAATTACTTGACTGTAAACACCATGGTATAGAAGTGTCGGAAGCGGTGACGTTTTACGAAAAAGAACTAGGGATACTGGAGCTCAGTGAGATTCGTCCCGGCTGGATGGTTTTTACTTCTGGTTTTTCTAATAATGTAAACTGGGATGTATTTAAACGTGTTTCTGATATTACGGTATCATTGGTTATATTGTGTGTGGCGTGGCCGTTAATGTTGATAGCCGCATTGGCAATTTGGCTTGAATCAGGTAGACCAATTTTTTATGATCAGGTCAGAGTGGGTTGGAATGGCCGACCATTCAATATATACAAATTTCGCAGTATGATTACCGACGCCGAGGTTGAAGGCCGTGCAGTATGGGCGGGGGCTAACGATAGTCGAATTACTCGCGTTGGTGCCGTGTTGAGAAACACCCGGATCGACGAGCTGCCGCAACTTTATAATGTGCTCAGAGGGGATATGAGTATTGTAGGCCCGAGACCCGAAAGGCCAGAGTTTGTTGTGGATTTTGACAAAGATATTCCTTTCTATAAGGAGCGATATCGAGTTAAGCCGGGTCTGATGGGCTGGGCCCAGCTAAATTATCCCTACGGGGCATCATTAGAAGATGCTGCAGAAAAACTGCGTTACGACCTTTACTATGTAAAAAATCGTAGTTTGCTGCTCGATCTAATTATTATGGTACAAACGGTACAGGTTATCTTATTGGGAACCGGAGTGAGATAAGTATGAATAGAATAAGCGAGATAGTTAAAGTTCTGTTTGCAATTACGCTAGCCAGCCAGTTACTTTTTTTAGTGAGTTGCGGCACTACTGGAAGCAAAGAAGCTCCGGTGTACACCAAGTTGGCGGCCGAAGCTTATCGGGTCGGAGAAACTGATGAGTTAACCATTGATGTATGGAAAAATCCCGAGCTTTCAGTATCTGTCACGGTTAGGCCCGATGGCATGATTTCAATGCCGCTAATTGGTGACGTACTAGCGAGTGGTAAAACTACGAATCAATTATCGTTGGATATAACAGCGGCACTGAAAAGCTATGTCCGCACTCCGCAAGTGACCGTTATCGTAGAGAATCCGGCGAGTTCAGACTATCGAAACCGCGTTCGGGTGACGGGAGCCGTGAATGAGCCGACCTCATTCGCTTATAAAGAGGGGATGACTGTTTTGGATGTCGTGCTATCGGCAGGTGGATTATCTGAATTTGCGGCCCCCAATCGAGCGCTGCTTCATAGAAAAAATGCTGATGGTGTTGTTACCGCGTATTCAATTCTACTGAAAGATATATTCGATAAAGGTAAGTTGAAAACAAACTACCCACTGCAGCCTTCGGACATCATTACCGTGCCCGAAAGAAATTTTTAAGGTTTATTGATGGATTTATTATTTTTTGTTCAAATTCTTAAGAATACTCTTAAGGAATTGTGGCTGCATAAATATTTGGCGGCATCAGCAGGAATATTTTTAGCTTTCTCAGTACTGATTTACGGGATATTTTGGCAAGAAAAATATGTAGTTTCAGCGACGCTTTACGCAGACAACCAAAATATAATTAAGCCCTTACTTGCAGGGCAGGCCCAAGTCACCACTGTCGAAGACAGGCGTCAAGTGGTTAGGGATTTAATGCTTTCTGAAAGGGTGTTAGAAAAGATTGTTTTAGAGCACGGTTTTGTTCAAGAAGGTGATGATGCCGTAATGCAGGCATCTCGAGTAAAAAGGTTGAGGGAGCGGGTTAGGGTCAAAATGCTGGGTCAAAATTATATTGGGGTTTCTTTTGCTGATGGCAGCCAAGACCGGGCTTATGCCGTTGTTACTGAATTGGTTAGTTTTTTTATTCAAGAGAGTTCTGCAACCAAGCGAAGCGAAAGTAAGAAAGCTTTTATGTTTATTGATCGGCAAGCTAACTCTTACAAAGAGCAATTAAGGCAGGCTGAGTTGAACCTCAAGAAGTTCAAAGCTAACAACTTGGACGGGTCCGAAGCAAAAGTTTTGGCAAATATCGAGCAGTTTCGATCGAATATTGCAGGGTTAGAGTTAGATTTTGAGCAAGCAGAAACCCGAGTGAGTTCGTTAGCCTCGCAGGTTAAAAAAGAAGATCAATATTTGACAGCAAAAGCGAAGTCTGACGGCTATCGAGAACGTATTGCAGAAGCTGTGGCGCAACTGGATACTTTGCGTTTGTCTTTAACGGATAATCATCCCGATGTGATTAATTTAAAGCAGTATATTGAAGGCTTGAAAGAATCGGCGGCTAATCCTGGTTCGAGTGATATTTCGGCTAGTAATGTCCCAACCATTAATCCCGTATACGATGAGTTGCGAGCTCAGCTAGCTGTCGCCAAAGTCGACAAAAGCACCATAAAAAACCGCTTGCGGTCGTTAAACAAGAGGCTAGAAGGTGAATTTGCTAGAGCAAAACGGGTGGCAGAAGGGAATGCAGAATTATCTGAGTTGACCCGAGACTACGATGTAACAAAAAATTTGTACGAAGACTTCTTAGAGCGAAAAGAACACGCTCGCTTGTCAATGACTTTGGATATTGAAGGCCAGGGAGTTACCTATAAAATTCAGGAGCCGGCTAAATACCCTTTGGCACCTACTGGCCTGCGTTTTATTCATTTCGTGATATTGGGAGGAATAGCAGCACTGATTATCCCCGCCGGATTTGCAGGGGCGTATGTGTTTGTTGATCCCCGCATACGATTTCCTGAAATGCTGAACAAACATGTTGAGGTTCCGGTGCTGGGAGTGGTGCCGCATCTGATTTCAAATCCTATGCTGCGTGTTCGAAAAGCGGATATTAGATTACTGATGCTTATGTTATTCGTATCCATTGGATTGTACTTTAGCTTATCTAGCTACGTACTGCTTAGGAATTAGAAAAATGGAATATGAAGAAAATCCCCCTGATAATACTTTTCAGCCGTTAGTCGATATACGTGCGGTTGAAGATCGGCGTTCTCGTGAAAAAATACGTGGGATGGCAGATATATTTCGTTTGACTGAGGATGACCTCGAAGAGCGTAAACTCATTCATCCTCAAATGCGCGACAAACGAGTACTGAATGTTTTTCGTGGAATTAGAACTCGGCTTATCGAAAAAATGGGTGGAAAAAATTTCACTTTAATGGTGACGTCGGTCTGCGAAGGAGGCGGCGGGACTTTTGTGGCAACCAACTTAGCGGCTTCTATTGCATTAGATCACGGTAAAACTTCACTGGTAGTAGATTGTAATTTATACTCTCCCAGTGCTAGCGTGTTACTTGAAGGCGAGCATATGGGTTTTTCAGACTTTTTGGAAAGGCCAGAGCTAACTATTGAAGAAATTATTTATGCGACAGGAATTCCAAGGCTCCGCCTGATTCCTATCGGTCAATCTGCCGATATCGGTCCTGAGTATTATACTTCGTACAGGATGAAGCAGTTTGTTGAAGAGCTCGCTAGTCGATATTCAGATCGATATGTCGTTTTGGATGTACCGCCTATTGGTTCAACGGCGGATGCGAGAATTTTATCGGATTGCTGCGACTTCGTAGTGTTGGTAGTAGCTTATGGTCAAGTGCTTCAAGAACAATTGCAAGAGGCGGTTGCAAGTTTCCCACCAGAAAAAATAATTGGGATGATATTTAATAATTGACTGTGGGCGATTAATTAAGCATAAGAGTTAAGCATCAATATTTTTTACAGCTCCTGCTTGTTGTAGTGCAGACAAAGCTTCAGTAATCGATAGTTCCAAGGGCTGTTGGTTGTTAACTCTGATGACATGGCTGGCGTGATTATCTTCAAGCCAAGCTGTTACCGTTTCTAAATGGGTGTTGGCGTTCTCTAGAAAGCTGCCAATAGTGTTTGTGTCGGCTCCCTTGAGGCGTAGAGGCAAGCCTTCAGGCCTATTTAGCATCCGTTCTTTGCAGGTGGAAACATTCGCTTGAACATAGATGGTTAGTGACGGTAGCGGGATGTTTGCCAGGTAGTCGTGCAGCCTGCTTTTTTCTTCTTCGTTTGAAAGGTCGCTGTTATGTCCAACAAACATAAAGGATTTTTGAACTAACCCTTCACCAAAAAATACGGCGAACTTATCGGCAAGAACGTCGTGGATGCTTGTACACAAGGATGCTGTTTCCAAGAGATTTCCAATAACCAGCCCTCGGTCTGTTATCGACATATCGCGATAGATAGAGGACGAAAAAAAGGCACTCAGGGCTTTGCCATTTTCGGCTAAAAATTTATTCTGCGCCTCAAACTGCATAATCGAACGATTTACAAGCTTTGCAGCTAACTTTCGAGAGAGCTGGTTAGGTAAGTATTTTAGCGGGTAGCGAAAAATGCGATCAATGTTGGTTTTGGCGACTTTATGAAAGGCTTCTTCTGCGGTGATATAACGCGTGTCACCTCCGTGGTTTAATCTGGAAAGTAGTTCTGTGCACAGGGTAGTTTTGCCCGACCCTGGTATGCCAATAAATTCAATGCGCAATAAATTACACCTCATGTTGTCATTTCGAGATAATCGCATAAGGTGCGATTACACGATCAGTGCTATGATTTATAGCTATGTTATAACAGTTTATAGGGACAATCTATCTTAGGTAATTCGATGGTTGTTATAGTAATGCATTAGACTCAATGTACTTCATATACTAAATAAGGCATTTGAAAAGACTACCCTTTATTTCAAGACACACATGAATATGTCCCTATAGTTCGACGCTGGCATCCCTGCCAGCAACGGTCTTGA
>JAJRPK010000316.1 GCA_024280785.1 Gammaproteobacteria bacterium | reverse complement strand
TCTTTTTGGTTAGGGCATAAAAAAATTACGACAGATCACAGTCGAGGTACAGGTTGTGCTTTGTCTACCAGCATTGCCTGTGCATTGGCGCTTGGTTATGAGGAGCGGGATGCTTTAGTTATCGGGAAGATGGCGATACAGCAAGGGTTACGAAAATCCTCTAGCTGTAATGGTCAGCGAGGAGGGGTGGCCATTAAAGAATTTCCCGATGGCGATTGGCCTATGGTAATGGCTAGCCTGACTGAAAGCACAAAGAGTCAAGCGTTTTTTTGTGCTAAAAATAGTACCAAACTGTTTCTCGAAGTAAGACCTTTCCCTTCTTGTATTGAGTTAAATAGTAGAGAATCGTTAGGTCTTTACCCTGTAGTCGATAGCGCAGAATGGTTAGCGCGGATATTTCCGTTGGGGGTGACAACGGCTCAATTGCGAGTTAAGAACCTTACGGGGCGGGCGCTCGCGGATGAAATCGAAGCGGCGGTGGAGATCGGTAAAAAGGCAAATTGTCGGTTGTTCATTAATGACCACTGGCAGCTCGCCATTGAGAAAAATGCCTACGGTGTCCACCTTGGGCAAGAAGATTTGCATTCCGCCGATTTAGATAAAATCAAACAAGCAGGCTTGCGACTAGGTATTAGTAGTCATAGTCATTATGAGCTTGCGCGGGCTTTATCGTTTAAGCCATCTTATATTGCTTGTGGGCCAACCTTCGCGACCACGACCAAAGACATGCCTTGGGTTCCTCATGGGATAGAAGGCTTAAGTTATTGGTTGAGAGCTGTGAGGAAATATCCGCTGGTTTGTATTGGTGGAATCGGTGCGGATCAAATTCATGATGTTGCTGCGACGGGAGTATCGGGTATCGCAATGATCACAGGTATTAGCTCGGCAGAGAATCCCGAGCTGATGATTCGCCAATTGATGCAAGCGATCGATAGTGCCCGCCGTTCTTAGTTGTTTTTTTGTACAGAATAGCTCGTTCTTTATAGTTACTTTTCCCATAATGTGACGGGGTTCACGGTATGCTGTCGACAAAAAGTGTAAGAAAAATTCATTTTGAGGGCTGAATATGTCGGTTTTTTTTACAGTAATGAGTTTGGTAGAATTACACACCCATCATAAACTATTGATTTAATTGTTATATAGGTGCTAGGCACGATTATTGCTATATTTATACTGTACCCCACAGTATGGTGGTACAAGTAAACCTTAGTAGTAAATAAACATCTGGCAAACTATTTCTTTGTTTTGTAGGTATGGGACAGCGTTGAGCCAGAAAATAATGGGATGTTCTTATGAATAACAAGCGATGGTTAAAGAGTGCAGGACTGGCAGTATGTATGCTGGTCAGCGCTAGTAGTTTTGCCGGGATGATTACAGACGTTGAACCTGTCAATAAAAAAATCAATTGGTTGCAGTCAACGAGTTGGACACATAATTTAAATGACAACGTTGATATATTTGACTTAGGCTCTGCAGTAAGTGCAACATTGTCGATTGAATTTTGGGATGACAAACGCGACCCTCGATGGGCCAGAGGTGAGATTGCAACAATTGTAGTCGGCATTATTGATTTCCAAGACGGTGCTTTGATCTATAACCCTGTCAGTACTTGGGGCGGTTCACTGGGTGTTAATTCATTAGCTGGTCTGAATGACGATGGCTTATTAAATATCAAAGTTTGGAGTGACTGGGGCGATTTTTATATCGGCGATTCAATTCTTGAGGTTATTACTCGTGATCGAGTAGCAGTGCCTGAGCCAGGTACGATTGCTTTATTGTCACTTGGTATGTGTGGATTGTTAGCCAGTCGTAAGTTAGCTCGTTGATTTAATCTTCACACATAAAAAAGCCCCGCATTGTCGGGGCTTTTTTATGCCGGTCTCTTTTTCCGGTTAATACTTGGTAGTAAGCAAAATGGAACCACTAAATGAGTGAAGGCAACAGCATTATTATTCTGGATTGGCAGATTTTTGAAGATCTCTATAGGCAACATCAAGACAGCAGTTTTTTGCTTGAGTTAAAAGCCGAGCTTGATTTCGATGGCGGAGGTGGCATTCAACACGATTGGTTTGAGTGCCTTAGCCTAGACCATCAGTTTGAAAGTGAAGGTCTAGTGGGTAACGTTGTTGAGGAAATTGAAGCGGCAAAAGATACGTTGCTACCAAGCCAGGTGGAATTACTGACGCGAATCATGGGGATTTTTAATAGCGAATTGGCAGATTCTGTCAACGATCTCATGTTGTCAGAATCAGAGTCTTGGGTATGTTCTAGTTACAATCCCGATTCAGTACAAGCTACTTTGGGCAGTATAGAGCAACTACGGCTGGATATTTACGAGTATGAGTTTAGTGAAGCCGTATGCATCGCGTTTTCTGAGCATATTCAATCACTAGCAGATGTATTTTCGCAAGCAGAGTCGTTAAGGCAGGGAATAATAATGACGGTAGAATAATTCTGCGGCTTTGACAGCGCTGTCCACGAGGCTGAGGTATTATGGTGCTTGATTTTGCTGTTAAATCGTTAGAGTTTTTTATCATTGAATAGTAGGTGACAGGCTTTAATCTTCTACAAACATTAAACCTATGCCTTCTTTGTTGGATCGAACAATTTTTGCTTTTAATACCGGTGCGTCTACTGGCAGATCTTGTACCTGCACGTTTAGAATTTCGCCAACTTCTGGAAAGGCCTGGTCGCATGCAGGTATAAATATTCCGCCATCCGATAAATTTTCAATAGAGACTATTGCCTCGCCAAAAGCAGGGTGGGCAATTTTTAGTTGAGCACGAATTTTTGTTCTTAGGTGCTTGCGGCCGCTTTGATTTGTCACTGAAGTTCCACTGTTATAGTTATTCCTTCCTATTACGGTTTCTATTGATAGCTGAGAGTAGATAGCTGAGAGGAATCGATGAAAAGAATAGGCCTATATTACTGTGTTCGAGAGGTGGATTCAATTGCAGGTTCTAGTTTAACGGTTTAAGTTGGGCTAATTAAATGGCTACAAAGACCTGCGACCACATGGTGATGTGACGGAATTGAGTAAAATGAGTTTAAAATTCTCGCAAACAAATAATAAGTGGGTCGCCCAGACGCAGACTTATGCTCAGGGTCGGGTGATAAAATACAGCATAACATTAGAGGATTTGTCTGTTTCTTATGCAGATGTACTCAAGTGGTGGGAGCACAATGATGACTTTAGAATATTTTTTATGGGCTTGTTATCCGATGCTCCTTTTACGGCTTATCGTTGGGAAACTCGACCAGTAACGCTGGGTACGGTTCAGCAAGGTTTTGAGTTTGTTATTCTAGATAGTCCGTGGTTGGACATCCCGGCTGATAAAGTGCCATTTGCCGCGTATTTTAAGAACAATGCACCGTCTTCAATGCTAGAGTTTTCCAATTTAGGTGGCGACGCTATATTAGTTGTACCGTGTGCTCATATGGATAAACCGTTAGAGC
>JAJRPK010000315.1 GCA_024280785.1 Gammaproteobacteria bacterium | reverse complement strand
GATTGCGAAGCGAGGTGGGCAATTACAGCAGTGCTGCCTGATTCTTCGTTACCTGCCCAGCGCCATAGTTTAAAGTGGCATGATTTAAAGTGTCATGGTTTTCAGCATAATGGTGGAATACGATGTTGGCGGGGGATGGCGATAAATGGGCAGCAAGTCGTTTTGGATATATTGCCCGAGCCACAATTGGCTGAGCTTAATTGGAGCTCAGCTTTGCAGGTGGCCTTGCTGCTGAATGCCTTGCCCGATCAGCTTATCGTAGCGGACTTGCTGGCGAGTGTCGGGCTCTGCGGTAGGTTGTCCAACGTCGAGTGGGCAGGGCGTCAAATTTTGTTGGACGTTGCTCATAATTTGCAATCGATCGACTATCTCGCGGCTTATCTAGAACGTGACCGTTTTGGCACGGCTGCGGCTTTAAAAGCTCAAAATGCTGCAGAGAGGCGCAAGCGCTCGGCGGGTGAATCGGAACAGCGTAGTTGCACCATAGCCATTTTTGCAGTGATGGAGGATAAAAATATCGAAGCCATGTTGCTACGCCTACTGCCTTTTTTTCAGAAATGGTATTTCCCGCAGCTTAACAATTGCGCTAGAGCGGCGGCACCGGCTGAGCTAAAACTCAGTATGGAGAGACTGATCGATCAACAAGATTCACGGATCAGTAAACAAGACTCAGCAAAGGCAAGTGGTTCTTTTTTAACGCCAGCAGGTTTATCGTCAGACTCAAGAGTGGAATTCAGCAAGAACATTCAACTAAAGGTGATGAAAAGCGTTGAAGAAAGTTTACAAGATGCTGTTCAACATAGTCATCACAACGATAAAATAGTCGTCTTTGGGTCATTTTATACCGTCGGAGAAGCGATAGAATATCTTAATGCCTCGCAATAGCCTATCAGCAGCGGAGGGTTAGCGGTGAATCCAGTCTAATAACTGAGGCTGGATTGATTTTGCCGAGGGTAGAGTATTGTAGCCCCTGTATACGGTAGAATGCACAGAGCTGATAGTGATTAAGTAGTGGTTAAGTAGTGGTTACGGTTTTTCGGTCACTGTCGCTCATCAGAAAATGCGGTAGTCAGTTACGATAAGCGGGTTGGCCTGAGTTGTTAAAGACCAGAGAAAGATCAGAGTGAAATTAAAGCGTTGGTTACCGCTTAATACACGGGAAATGTTTGATGGCTTTTATGAACGATGAGTTGAAGCAGCGATTAGTAGGTGCCGGTGTGCTGCTCATTTTAGCGGGGTTACTATGGCCGCTATTGTTCGATTTTGACGAGCGGTTATCGCTAGAGGCACCATCATCAGAAATTCCTCCGATGGCCAAGGTTGCCAAAGTTGAGATTGCTCAGCCAAAGCCTCGAAAGCCCATCACCAAAATCCTACCATCAACGGCTAAGCCAAAGAGTAAAGTGGCCATCGACGGCAAAGCCCAAAACCTGTCAACGCTACTAACCGGTGTGCCCACGCCACCGCCAATAGCCGGTAAACCTCAATACGCTAATACTGTAAGCGATGAGCAGCGGCCCCGGTTAGATAAACAGGGTATTCCAGTATCGTTTGTAGTTCAGGTAGGAACCTTTAAAAACTGGTCGAATGCGAATGGTCTGCGCGATAAACTTCTTACCAAGAAATTAAAAGCTTACATAAAGCCGGTCTCCTCACTCTCTCCGGGGCCATACACCGTGCTGGTTGGGCCAGTATTGACATTTGCCAATGCAAAGCAGATAAAGTCGACGGTCGGTTCACAATTTCAATTGAACGATGCCCTGATTAAGCGATTTAGGAGCCTGCAGTGAACGGTGCAGACCTGATTATATTGGCGGTCTTGGGTATTTCGGGAATCGTCAGTTTAATGCGAGGATTTGTTAAAGAAGCGATATCGCTGGTTGTCTGGATTGCAGCTTTTACCATCGCTGTTTCTATGAGTCCAAAGCTCTCTTTACTGTTAGTATCGACGGTTAGCACAGAATCTTTGCGAATGATTTTATCGTTTATATTGTTGTTTTTTGGCACCTTGATAGTTGGCGGCTTGGTGAGTCGATTGTTAGCTTCCCTGCTGAAAGCATCGGGTTTATCCGGAACCGACCGATTGCTGGGCATGGTTTTTGGTGTCTTAAGGGGTTCAATAATTGTTTTGACCTGTTTGATAGTTATAGTGCCTTATCTTTCGGTTGATGATCAACCTTGGTGGCGTGAATCTGTCCTGATCCCCCAATTTTTGATGATGGAAGATTGGGCGCTAGTGACTTTTAGTGATATATCCCAGTGGCGGTATAATTTATTGGCTAAGTAAGTGATTGGCTCAATAAGGCCTCGAGGGGCAGATAAAGAACTTGGCCATGAAATTACTCACAGTAATACGCGATTTATCATTGCGATTTATCATCAATATGGCAGTTAGTGTTCGTGAGCCATTTTGATAGAATGTTGTTCGAGAATCCTGCTGATAGAATGTAATGCAGTTTTGATTTAGCGTCGTCCTAAAGTTTAAATGAGGGTTTAGCTGTGTGTGGAGTGGTTGGCATCGTTGCAAAATCCAACGTAAATCAGTTGATTTACGATGCGCTTACTGTATTGCAGCACCGTGGCCAAGATGCTGCTGGGATGATGACCTATGGGGATGGACGATTTAACCAACGCAAGGGCAATGGTCTGGTTCGCGACGTCTTTCGCCAGCATCATATGGATAGGTTAGTCGGGAATTTGGGCATCGGACATTGTCGATATCCTACGGCAGGAGGCTCTAGTCCCGCACTAGCACAGCCATTTTATGTAAATACCCCGTACGGTATTGCGCTGGCTCACAACGGAAATTTAACCAACTCACAAGAACTTATGCGCGAAGTATTTCAGTCTGACCTTCGTCATATCAATACCGATTCTGATTCCGAAGTCATGCTCAATGTTTTTGCGCATGAGTTGCATAAGATTGGCAAGTTACGACCTACGCACGAAGATATCTTTGCGGCTGTAGAAGCTGTACACAGGCGTTGTTCAGGAGGCTATGCAGTAGTGGCCATGGTAGCCAACTACGGTGTCGTAGGCTTTCGTGATCCACATGGAATTCGCCCATTGATTTATGGTCGGCGCGAAAGCGAACGCGGTACAGATTACATGATTGCCTCCGAAAGCGTTGCCTTAGATGTCTTGGGTTTTGAAGTGATTGATGATGTGAGACCAGGGCAGGCGGTTTTTATCAGTGCTTTGGGTGAGTTAACCACTTACCAAAGTAAAAAGAAGGCCCAGTTTGCTCCTTGCATATTTGAACATGTTTATTTTGCTCGGCCCGATTCCATTATTGATAACATTTCGGTCTATAAGGCAAGGTTGCGCATGGGCGAAAGGCTGGCCGATAAAATATTGCGGCTGCGGCCCGACCATGACATTGATGTGGTAATACCTATTCCGGATACTAGTCGCGTATCAGGGCAGGTGTTAGCTCATCGCCTGGATGTAAAGTTTCGCGAAGGGTTGATAAAAAATCGCTATATAGGGCGAACATTTATTATGCCGGGTCAAGCGTTGCGAAAAAAATCAGTGCGGCAAAAACTCAATGCTATCGAGCTCGAATTTAAAGATAAGAATGTCTTGTTGGTCGACGATTCTATTGTCCGGGGCACAACATGTAACGAGATCATTCAAATGGCTAGAGAAGCCGGCGCAAAAAACGTATATTTTGCTTCGGCGGCTCCACCAGTCCGTTACCCCAATGTTTATGGTATTGACATGCCATCGGCTGATGAACTCATTGCGCATGGAAAAACCGTAGAACAGATACAAGAGATTATTGGCGCTGATTGGCTTGTTTACCAAGACCTTGAAGATTTGATTGCTTGTGCGCACGAAGGCAATCCTGAAATTAATTTGTTTGATTGCTCTGTTTTTGACGGCGTTTACATTACTGGCGATATAGATAATGAATATTTAGTCAGTTTACACGAGCGAAGAAACGATGCGAGTAAATCGGCCGGTGAACACGAGTTTGCTGTTGTCGACTTATATAACGATGCATCATAGTTTGGTTTTTCTAGTGCGCTATGCTAGTGTCTATATGTGTTAGCGCCTATATAAATGGCTGCTAGAAAATGCTGATTGAAATCCTCTTTATATAACTGCTAGAGTAAAGCTTAGAAAACTATCATGGCCGATCATACTGATAATCTCCCGCCCGAATTAAAAGATGCTCAATTGCAGACTTTGGCCGTTAGGGCGGGCCAAATGCGGACTCAAGAGGGAGAGCATTCCGAAGCTTTGTTCCTGACTTCTAGTTATGTGTTTAATAGCTGTGCTGATGCGGCTGCAAGGTTTGCCGGCGACACACCCGGTAACGTTTACTCGCGTTACACCAACCCGACGGTTCGTAATTTTGAGCAGCGTTTAGCGGCGATGGAAGGGGCAGAAGATTGTATCGCGACGTCCTCCGGAATGGGGGCGATAATGAGCTTATGTCTGGCGCACTTGAAGGCTGGCGATCACATGGTTTGTTCGCGCGACGT
>JAJRPK010000314.1 GCA_024280785.1 Gammaproteobacteria bacterium | reverse complement strand
TGTTCGAGCGCTGGGTTTATCGATAATCGTGTCTTCTGCGCCTGTTAAAATCCAATGCTTAGGTGCGTCGCCAAGCAAGTACTTTTCATCGGGAACAACTTTAGATAGGTAAATGGGGTCTTTTGCCATGGCCTGAAAAGCGGCTAAAGAATGATACCAAATAACGGTAACACCATCGGCTCCCTGTTTATCAAACTCTCCATCCTCGGGGTCGTGTAGATAGTGAGCGTCCAAACGATGGTTTTGTTCGTAGCGAGCAATATACTGGCTAAATTCGGGCGTTTCCGAAAATAACGCACCATGGACGTTTAACCAATGCTCATGAAAGGCTTCGCGGCTTAGCTTAGGATTTCGTTTTAAAAAGCAGATTAATTTAACCACGGTGCATTTCTCGCTATGACTATTATCGTTATCATTTAATGGCTCTATTAGGAAGGTATTAGAATTAAGCGTCAATGTACTAAAGAGTCAATGGAGATAATGTAATTGTTAGTGTTGGTTGGTTCGTTCGGCCAATATGCCAGCGGGTGGGTTTTATAAACCTATGAGGCGATCGAGTTATAAGTGCACATTTTTTTGCAGCATATTGTGGCGGTTAGATAGTAAATATATAGGTTCAGGTTGCTAATTTCGTCGGCATAGCTATTGCCAATGTTAGTTCCGTTCGACTAAGCTTGTCAGCGCGATTTTATTAGTCCTATATTAATTACGTACTTGTAGAATTTTATATTAACTTAAATGTATAACCCTGAAAGGAGTTTACGATTGTGAGTCAAGCAGAAGAAAATAAGGCATTAATGCGTCGTTGGTATGACGAAATGTGGACGCCGCGAAATTTTGATTTAATAACTGAATTGGCCGGGCCAAATTATACTCGACACGACTTAATGGGTACTCGAACAGTGACCGCCGAAGAATATCGAGATAGTCTTAAGTCCTTTGCTCAAGAGTGGGAAATTTCAAATTTTAATTATTTTCTTATGTCTGAGGGGAGTTTTATTACTGCCATTGGTAGTTGGGTTGTTGGTAATTTTGATGGGCAAGGCGGTAGCACTCAATGGGATTGGGTTCAGTGTTTTCGCGTTGACGATGGAAAATTGGTTGAAACCTGGCTGCCGGGTATGGGCGGTAGTGATGTGCAGTGGGCGAAGGAAGATATTCCGTCTCAGAGCCTATTGTAAAAGTGGATTTGATAGCGGCTTGGGCACTCTTTATCTTGCTCCGAGAGTAGGCCATCGCCTTGAGCTGTTGGTTAGTCTACCGCGCATAAGCCATGCGAGACTAACCCTTTGAAATTTAAATAATTAAGGGGCGCTAGCTCGAACCTGCCTCTGTGGTACAGGGGGCAGATGATAAGAAGAATGATTCGTTGTAATAAACTGCTATCTGTCTAAATCTTGACATAGTACCATATTATGGTACTATTACTCAATGAAGCGTAAGCACCTTAAAACTATCGAACAAATTTATTCTCGGCCCACTAGTGGCAATATATCGTGGTCAAATATTGAATCTCTCTTTAAAGCTTTAGGCGCTGACGTAAGTGAACGGGCTGGCTCTCGAGTTGCTGTGGTTCTTTTTGATGAAGTTCGAGTTTTTCATAGACCTCATCCATCACCGAACACAAACAAAGGCGCTATTGCCAGCATTAGAAAATGGCTTGAATTACATGAGGTGACACCATGAATATTATGGAAGTTGACGGTTATAAAGCGAAGATAGAATACGATCCTGAACTTGACCAATTCAGAGGCGAAATTTTAGGGTTAAATGGCAGCGCTGATTTTTATGGAAATAATCCCTCTACATTACGAACTGAATTTAAGAATTCTCTAAATGTTTTTCTTGAAGTTTGTGAAGAGAGCGGTATCGAGCCATTAAAGGAATACTCTGGAAAATTTAATCTTCGTATACCGCCAAATTTACACTACAAAGTAGCTGCAAAAGCGGCAGCGGAAAGTAAAAGTATTAATCAGTGGGTGTCTGATCTTATTGAACATTCAGTTGGTCACTAAACTGCATATAACAAATACATGAATCGGAAAAGTGCGGCGCACTTCGCGATTTCACTTAGCGTTAGGTAAAATCCGGCTAATCACTACGTGCCTTAATTACCTGTTAGATGATATCTATCAAATTTCGTTTATCGGTAGACTCGCAGCCCCAGCATGCTCAGAATGGAGAGAATAAAAAATCCCGCTGCGGGAGGAAGTGGCACGGCACTCACATCGCCGTCGCGTACAGCCCACGCGTAACCACCAAATAAACTTGGATAACCGATCTGTTGCCCGTCGGTCATATTAAATACTTGAAATACCTCATCTCCAAAACTATCGAAACCAAGCAGTTCACTATAGAAATATGTATAATCTATTAAGTTAAAAATGTTTACAACCTTTCCACTGTTAGGGTCTAAAAATGAGGTGTTTTTTAAGCAATAGCCTGGTGCGGAATAGTCACAATTTGGCGTACTACCATCAGTATCAAATAGCCCCGTGTTTCCTAGGTTGACATAAAACATATAACCTAATTCACCGCGAGTATTGTTGTAACCGTTGTCGCATGTGCCGTCATAATTGATACCTCGGCAGTTAGGGTTAGGAGGCCGCAAATTCGCCGTCGGT
>JAJRPK010000313.1 GCA_024280785.1 Gammaproteobacteria bacterium | reverse complement strand
TTCGATCTCAGCAGAAGCGACCGCCAACCGAGTTCGATGTCTAGTCGCTAGCGCAGCGCCATAGGCGCTTTCAAACTGGGCAAGCTCTCCTTGTAGTTCACGCTGTTGTAAACGTAGGTCACGATCTTCCAGCTCGATTAGAACCTGGCCACTGCTAACTTGGTCCCCAGGCCGCGCATGGATTTTTTTTATATAGCCATCGTTGGGCGCGGTTACCATTCTTTGGATTGCCCCTTCTAGCTGCGCTGGAGCGCTGATTTTAAAAATGGCGATGGGCATTGATGCCAATACTAAACCACCTATCAGTAACCCCAAGACAATTTTTGAGGTGATACCTTCACGACTCATTAGAGTCGCTTTGAAATTAAAGATTGTTGTGAGCAATCGTCTTGGCCAAGGTTGGTCTGCCCTAAACTTCATTTGTAGAACAGGCGCAAGGAAGCTGGCCAAATGCTCACAAAGCTCAACAGTATGCGAGGCAAAAGGCTTATCCATGGAGCGTTCCAATAACAAGGCACCCACTGGCTCCTGCGCAAAAAAGAGCGGCACAGTGCAAACCGAGCCAACATTATGCTGACTGACAAACTCTTGATGGGCCAGTGTAATACGCGGCGCTTGGGATGGGTCTTGCGGAAACTGTATGGACGCGGCTTGATCAATTGCCTCATCCATTACTGTGGATAAGGCCCGTAATAAATCCTGGCGTGGCTTAATTTCCGCATTGTGGGAGATACCCACCAGTCGGGTTCGCTCGATTTGACGTACGCCAATACTGACACGATCACAGGCCAATAAACTTGATAACTCAGTGGCAATCGCTGTAACGCTGGCTTTAAAACGTTTATGCGTCAGCGCTGTGGCAAGCAGACTGGTGACCATCTCGAGCTCTAGTGGTTGTGCCTTAGGAACAACGTCTGCCTGAAATAATTGACCGAGCGCTGGGATTGCAGCATTCAAAGTCCTCAGCACAGACTTACCCTGCTCTGAGTCAGCGCTATTCAAACATAGCGAAGCAACACCCATTGCCTGACCTTCCACCTGCAAGGGAGTGGCTACGACGGTAGGCGTAGAACGCTTATCCCTACCTCCGCTAAGAACCTGGATTATGGGTTTATGATGCTTAAGGACAGCCTTCGCAGCGCTCAACAAAGGTTTAAGGTCCAGCCCATTTTCGGGCCAGCGCACGATAATGCTCTTTTGCAAGCCCTGTGCGGGTAGCGTGACAACTCCGGAATGCACACCTGGGATAGATGTGCATTGGGTTGCTAGCCATTGTTGAAGTATATCCGTGAACATCCTTGATTCAGCCGCGTTGGGCGTACTCCTTGTTTTAAAAACTATTCAATAACGTATTTATATTTATCTAGTTCTATTTAGATCCATCCTTCCGGCATCTAAACCAGAATCTAGGTACCAAGGAAGGTCGCCACTCGTGGCAATCCACATCCCTTTGAACTGAATCCTAGCTTCCCTGCCGGAATGACAGAAACTCTGTACTTCCATCACGAAATTTAAGAAATTGTCCGACTTTTTCAGCAACAATCTCCCACGATTCAATCGGCGAGTGTAACGAATGATTTAGACAACATAAGGACGTGAATACAGGAATGTTGTAGGGCAGTGGATATAAGGGCGATTGAGTTGGACTAGCTGTCATTTAATCGTTGTTTAGGCTGAAAGCTTTATATTCATTAATAGGAATTACAAGCTCTAAAACGTGAAAGGAATAAAAAGTACACTTTCGTGATTTTTGTTTCGCCAATAAATGGTATTGTTCAATCTTAACTCGTTAAAGCAATAACCGTATGAAAATTGTCATTTTCTTTATCTCCCTGATTGTCGCAGGGCTAAATCCTGGACACAGCGCAGCTATCATCAGTAATAATCCACCCGCTATCGAGTTTGACCGAAGCCTACCTTGGCTAAACGTATCGCGCCCATTAACGCTAAAGGACTTAAAGGGCAAGGTGGTAATCCTGGATTTCTGGACCTATGGCTGCATAAACTGCATCCACGTATTAGAAGATTTAAGGCGACTAAAAGAAAAATACGGAGAGAAGCTCGCAATTATTGGCGTTCATACACCAAAATTTGATAACGAAGAAAATATAGATACCTTGCGACGCATTATCGTTCGTTACGATATCGACCATCCCGTAGTGAATGACGTTTCGTCAATAATGGGGAAAATGTATGGGATGCGCGCCTGGCCTACGCAATATGTGATTGATCCTGCAGGTGGAGTGCTCGGCAAGGTCGTGGGAGAAAAAAATTATGATCTTTTTGATAAAACAATTGAAAAACTCATAATAAATCATGCTGCAATATTGAATGAAGCACCACTACCTATCGCATTGGAAAAGGATAAATTTAAGGCCTCATTGCTTGCAGCTCCCGGTAAAATTTCTGTTTCCAAACAATATGTCGCAATAAGCGATACCTTACATCACCGCATTATCCTAGCGACACACGACGGAAAAATTGTTAAATATATTGGCGCCAAAGACTCTGGCTTTAGTGACGGAAACTATTTAAATGCCCGCTTCAAATCACCTCAAGGTCTAAGCTTTTCCAAAAATGGACTGTACGTCGCTGATACGGGAAATCACTCCATTCGCTTTATAGATTTCGCTACAGAAAATGTTTCAACAGTTGCTGGAAATGGAAAAAATGAAATTCATCGTGGCAAAAAGTACATCGCTACCGAAATAGGTTTACGCTCACCCTGGGGATTAGCTCTCAAGGACTCAGAGCTTTATATCGCCATGGCGGGCATTCATCAAATCTGGCGTCTAGATTTAAACAAAAAAACCATTGGCCCCTACGCTGGCAGCGGTCGAGAAGGCATTAATAATGGCTCTCTTAAACGCTCGAGCTTCAGCCAACCCAGTGGGCTTTCTCTCATAGGCGACTCTTTGTATGTCGCCGATGCGGAGGATTCAGCTTTACGACGAATTGATATTCACAGAGGACGAGTAGAAACCATTGCGGGTACAGGCCTGTTTGATTTTGGTGACCGTGATGGTCCACTACGTAAAGCTGAGCTTCAACACGTACTCGGCGTAGCAGCCCTGGATGATAAAAACATCTTCATAGCCGACACCTACAACCATAAGCTCAAGCTAGCGAACCTAAAAAGCCGAACGATGACGACCTCCGTAGGCACCGGAAAACCCGGAAGGGGAGAAGGCGTTGCACTCACCTCAGCATTAAATGAGCCTGGGGGTATTGCCGTATTAGGTGAGAAAGTCCTCATCGCCGACACTAATAATAATCGTATTATGCAATACGACATAAAGTCTCAACAATTGAGTGAATGGAAACTCACTGGTGTAAAATGAAAATAGTCCCGCTCATTGATTAGCGTTATTATTATGAAGGTTAACTACTCAGCAAGTAGTTAACTAAACGGTAACGGCTCAGATCACCCATGAAATACGTCAAATTAAGGTAAGAAATGTGAACTTACACGTGTAAATGACCATTTTTGAACACAGAGTTGGCGTATTTCAGGGGTTAGCTGAGTAGTTACTATGAAGGCTCTTAATTCGTAGGCAGAAGACAAGCTCCGTATTCCTTGCCCTTAGAATTACGATTTGCGACATAATCTATTCAATGTACACTTATAATTCAGCAACAACTTTTAAGGTCTTCGTTAATGACTATTCAAAACATTTGCCTATTTGGAGGCTCCGGATTTGTTGGCAAAGTGTTAGCCGCTAGACTCATTGCCAAAGGCTACCACGTCAAGATCCTAACTCGACACAAACACCGGCATCAGAATCTATTGGTAACACCCAGCCTTATGCTTGCTGAATGCGAGTTCAGTAATCCAAGGCAGATTGAAAAAGAACTACGTGGCTTTGATACCGCTATAAACCTGGTCGGTATTCTGAATGAATTTTCTGATGATGGTTTTGTCAAAACACATGTGACCTTAACTAGAAATATTATCGCAGCCTGCCAGGCGAATAGTGTAACTCGCTTCCTACAGATGAGCGCTTTGCATGCCGATGAAAACGGGCTCAGCCGTTACCTGCAAACTAAAGGACAAGCGGAAAACTATGTCCACGCAGCCCACAGTGAGAATTTTGCGGTCACCAGCTTTAGGCCCTCAGTCATTTTTGGTCCCGGAGACAGCTTCCTGAATCGCTTTGCTGATTTATTGCACCAGATCCCAGTCGCATTCCCTCTCGCCTGCGCCAATACGCAATTCGCGCCAGTGTTTGTGGGCGATGTTGCCGATGCCTTTATCAGCGCGCTGGAAGACCCAACGCGCT
>JAJRPK010000312.1 GCA_024280785.1 Gammaproteobacteria bacterium | reverse complement strand
TATTTTCTATAAAAGCATATGTATATAAGCTTTTGTCGGAGTATATCAGCTTACGCTTGATGGCTTTACTTTATAGATAGGCCATGTAGGTTGGGCTTCTGCGGTGACTTTCCTAAAAGGACCAGCATTGCACAGAAATATCACGGCAGGGACTATATGTATCTTGCTAAGAATGTTGATTTTAGGTGAATTTCAAGGTGAATGCTCCTGTAAATTGTCTCGATAGATCTGTTGATTATAGCTTTATAGATGCAGCCGCAAAGTTAGCGGATTGACATCGGTTGGTGGTTCTGGTCAACTGTTCCTTCCCCTTGGCTCCTAATTGATTTAGGAGTTAAACCATGAAAATAACAATTGTACTTGTCGCTTTAATTGCGATGATCTCTGTTTCTCATTCCGCTTTCGCTTCTCATTTAGCCTTAGAAGGTCGTGATCTCGACGGGAACCCCTTGACCTTCGAGGCCGTATATGACGCTGTGCTGGATATCACATGGCTAGTCGATGCTAATTTAGCCGCTAGCAACAGTTTCGGTGTGTCGGGCATTGACTCCGTTGGACGAATGAATTGGAACACCGCTGAAAACTTTATTGCCGCCATGAATGCTGATAATGGAGGTGCCGGCTATCTGGGTGTTAGCTCTTGGCGGCAGACCACGGTGTCACCGGTAGCGGGGGGTAGTGAGTTTGATTTTACCCGAACTTACGATGGCAGCTCAGATACTGGTTTCCAAATCAGTGCGCAAGTAGACACGTTTAATCCCAAAGGTCAAAGCCCAGATTTTACGGGGGCTGAGCTAGCTTATCAATACTTCAACAATCTAGCCGGCATTGGTCGTTGTAGTGGTGTGGGTGGCAAGGCTAGTTTTGGTTGTGTGCACAACAGCGTTTACGGTATAGACGATGCTACCGACATTGCGAATTTGGCCCGTTTCAGTAATATTAGAAGCGGGGCCTATTGGACGGGACAGGAGTTGTCGCTTGAACTCCCTTCAGGCCCGTTTATCGGGGCTTTCGGTTTTCGTACCACTGACGGTTCTCAGAGTCTAGTGAGGGAAGGCTCCTCTCTTTACGTTTGGGCCGTGGCCTCGGGTGATGTCGCTACTAGCGCCGTGCCAGTGCCTGCCGCTGAGTGGTTGTTTGGTTCAGGTTTACTGGCGATGACCGGCATAAAAAGAAAAGTCACGATGGGAAAGTGAATTTGTCAGGGTGGCGTAGACTTAGCGATATCTTTTTTTTGTGGCCACCCGATTGACTGGCTTTACTTGGGGTCAATGAATAATGACCGCTCTTTTATTGTATTTTTCTCCTGCTATATAGAGAAGAAACGATGCCTGCCAAGCCGCTTAAAAGCATTGTTAGGCCAAAAAGACTCATGGCGGGCACGGCCTTGGCATCATTAGCAGAGAGTACGAAGTCTTGTGAAACGACAGTATCAAATTCGAAGGTTTCTACCGCATGCACGTTTACTATAGGTTGATGACCTTGGATAATATCAATTTCGTAAATTTGTGTGTAATCAATTTTTGTAACCACAAAATCCCCGCCAGCAAGTGTGCCGGTATGATGAATAGAGAAATTACCGCCGGTTCTATTCCCCTGAAATTCAAAAATTTCGATACCGTTAGCATTTTGTACGGGGTCGAGTGAGACGTAGGCTGCTGGGTTAGTACCACCAAGAGCGACAGTTAATCCGTCTATTATTGCATCAGTGGGAACGGCAATACCTGCGCGAGTGGCTACAGCGGGGAAGGAAAAGCCATTGGGAAAGCCTCCCCATGGAGCACCGCAACCGTTAGCTCCGGGTGCCTGTGTAGAAGGCTGAGGTGTTGCGCATAGAGTTCCGGTGGCATTAACGAAAGCGAAGTTAAAAAAGTTGGGAATTGATGGGCAATCGTAAACTAATGTACCGTCCGAATCATTGCCACTGTTAGTGACGCTGCAAACAGATGGGCCGTAAGAGGGAGCAGCAGAATATTCGAGTTCATCGGTACGGATCTGCCATTGAGGCCCTCCAAACCCATAAATTCCTGCCTCTCTAATGGTCATAGTGAAATCAGAGACTTCTCCGCTAATGGCGTCGATAGTTAGCTCTAAAGTGCTATTCCATCCCGGTCCCGTACCATACGCCCCAAGCCTTGGTAATTGGTATTGTGGCTGAAGCGGTGCTGTAGGAACCCCGGGTAGATTCAGTACGGTTGACGTCTGATCGATGGCAAAGCCGGATAAGCTGACGTTGTAGGAGGCTGCTGATGCCACTGTAGCGCCTGATATAGCAAGGATTGCACTCAATAGCGGAGTAGTGCTGATATGACGCATTTTATTCATTTCTATGTCCTTTATAGATGAGTTATTATGCGGAGATCAAATGATTTCTTTGGTCATTTCCTTTAGTGGCAAGAATGAATCGTTAGGCGATAAACACTGCTAATGTTAACTATCATAGTGCTGTTTAGGATCGAATTTTGACTGGCTTGAAATTTTATCTTTTATAGGAATATTTCCAGTTATACCACCTTTACAGATAGATTTATATCTTACTTGCTGGAAGGTTACTTATTGTGTACGATCAGGCCAAGATAAAAATAAATGGCTCTATTAGGCAGAAGTGATAATATTCATTTTAGAGGGAACAGAAAATGAATGGTTTATACAAAACGACCATTAATCCGCTGTTAGGTGCAATCCTTGCTGTAACGGGCACAACTGTAGCCTCAGCTGATTCTGACCACGTTAGCTTGTTCGGGTTCGCAATGAACAAAGTTATGGCCTATCTAAATGTCCCTGGGGTTCCTACCTCTGCAATACCACCGTTTTACCAGTTGCCCAGACTGGGTAGGCCT
>JAJRPK010000311.1 GCA_024280785.1 Gammaproteobacteria bacterium | reverse complement strand
GGATGATTTTGATCGCCTTCGCCAGCTATTACTCGGTAAAGAAAGGGAAACTATCTCTGAGATCGAAAAACGCCTCGACAATGAAAGTCTGCGCACTGAAGAAATTGCTAACGTTCTTGCTGAGGCCATTAAATTGGCTCAAAAACAAGGGAAGGGGCTCAGTGGCCCTCTGACTCAACCTGTTGAAAAGGCCGTTATCAGTTCTATTCGAAATAATCCCGAGACGTTTGCCAATATACTTTACCCGTCTATACTCCCAGCCATTCGTCGGGCCATTCAGTCGGCCCTCAACCAGTTCATTGAGGCTACAGATGCACTGATTGCGCAAAATTTTTCCCTTAACGCAATCAAATGGCGCATAGAGTCCATGCGCACCGGTATTCCATTGGCTGAGATCCTAGTCCGCAATACGATGGTGTATCGTGTTGAGCAGGTGTTACTGATACATAATCTCAGTGGCTTACTCATTGATTCGGTCTATGCGAGCGATGCGATAAAAAGAGACAGTGATGCCGTCTCAGGCATGCTCAGTGCCATAGAGAGCTTTATGCATGATCCGTTTAATAGCGATAAAGATGCAAAACTCAATAGGGTTCGGTTAGGAAATCATATAATTTATCTGGCACACGGGCCAAGCGCAACGCTTGCTTCTGTTGTGAGTGGCGTAGCAACGCCTGAATACCAAAACCGGATGCGCAGCGTTGTTGAGCAGCTTCACGCCAAAAAATCTACTGAACTAAGAAAGTTTAAAGGCGATAAGAGTAGCATTATGGAGGTTACTCCACTACTAGATACCTGCTTGAAATCATATTATAAAGAACCTAAAAAGAAAAACACCCGTAAAGATTTGATTAATAAATTCCTAGCTTTTGGATTAGGGGGGCTGTTTTTGTTGCTCGCAGGTAATAAAATTGCAAATAGCATTGAGGCTAATCGAATCGACCGACTTGTTGCAAAGCTAAACGATACGACAGGCATTGTAGTTTACAAACATCGTAAAAAAGAGGGCCAATGGAAAATTCAAGGAATGATTGATTCTCGGCTAAAAGGGCCCAAAATAAAGTGGGAAGATTTCTCTTTGAGAAAAGACAAAGTCTTATTTGACTGGACGCGTTTCCAATTAATTGACGCGCCGCAAGTTGCCGATAACCATGTGGATACTGTGGATAGATTAATCGGGAATTGATGTTGAAAACACGTAAAATTTGTCTCATTGGAGATTTTGCGGTGGGGAAAACCAGTCTTAGCCGCCGCTTTATTTCCAACAATTATTCAGATACCTATATTACTACCGTTGGAGTAAAAGTAGAGACAAAAATACTATCATTGGATGATGACGAATCTATAAAATTGGTCGTTTGGGATGTTGCGGGGTCCAATAAACTTACGACACTGAAACGGACTTATTTACAAGGTGCCAGCGGATACTTGCTGGTGGCTGATGCTACTCGGCCCGAAACGATTGAATCTGCGCTGAATCTTGCTAAAGAGGCCGATTCGTTTTTAGATGATCCACCCTTTGTAGGCATAATTAACAAGGTGGACCTCACTCAAAGCTTTCGTATTAGTAAAGATGATCTCCTTAGCCGGGCTGTTAGAGGTGAATGGGGATTTACCAGTGCTTTGACGGGGGAAGGCGTGGAAGACGCCTTTCAACAGCTAGCAAGGATGCTGCCGTAGTGACCAGGATACTACCCAACAACCAATGATTTTTAGCGAAAATGCCAAAACAACAGCAACACTTATTTCTTGAAAAAAAATACAAACCGCTTACGCTGTGTTTTGATCATAATGCCCGCCTGACCTCTTGGTACGGTAATCTAATACACTTTGGGTTCAGTGAAAGTATTGGTGAAACCGATGCACTTGAGCTTTTTCCCTTACTAGTCGGTATGGACCTACAGAAAAGCAATGAACTTCCCTATGTTAACCTACCAAATGGTCAATCAGCTGACATTCACATTCATCCGAATGAAAAAGGGTTTAGCATTTTCTTAGTTGATTCTAGCGAACAAAGGGCAGGGCATGAAGAAGTACAGCAGGTCGCTAATGAAGTTAGTCTTCTCAATAGTAGGCTTGAGGTATTAACGGCTGAACTGGAGAAAAAAAATGCTGAGCTTAATAAAGCCAACCAGGCAAAGAGCGAATTTATTGCGGGCATGTCGCATGAGTTTAGAACGCCAATTGTCAGTATTTTGGGGCATTCCGCATGGCTAGTAAAACAGGCACCTCAAAAAAGTCAATCACTGAAAAATATCGAGACCATTGAGCGTAGCGCAAAATTTCTACTCGCTTTGATTGATAACCTTTTGCGGCAAGGTCAGATCTCTGCAAAACAATTACGCGTAACTAAAGCACCTGTCGAGATTAATAGATTTATGAGTTCGGTTCTGCAAATCATTCAACCGCTTGCAGATGAAAAAAAGGTATCGCTACGGGGTTCACTGCCAACAGGAGAGTGCAACTGCTATCTAATCGACAAACATTACCTACAGCAGGTATTGATAAATCTGCTCGCTAATGCCGTTAAGTTTACCCGTAAGGGGAAGGTCTGCTTATCCGTGGAATGTAATAATCAACAGCTTAATGTTGAAGTAACAGATACAGGTATTGGCATACCACCGGATAGCCTGGAAGATATTCTTATCCCTTTCACCCGGGCCAAGAATGCCAAATCGTTCCAAGGGGCTGGATTAGGCCTGTCAATTGCTAATGAAATTATTACCAATATGGATGGCGATTTGCAGATAAGCTCGAAAGTGAATAAAGGGACTCGCATCTTAATAAGTATCCCGGCCGAGCGTGCGACTTGTGTGGAGGCCGAATCAAAGTCCACTGTTGCACCGGCTAATCCTGGCCCCGTACTTTTGATGGAAGACAATCACGATATTGTATCGATCTATGAATTATTTTTTCAAGAGGCAGGTGTTGACCTTACCTCTGTTACCGACCCAAGTGAGTTTTTTGATTCAGTCCAACGTGTTCAGCCTCATATGATTATCATTGATTATCACCTTGGAGAAACCACGGGTATTGATCTTGTAAAAGATATACGGAAAGCTAAATTTCCAGGGAAAATTATTATGTTAACAGCAACTTCTGATATTGATGATCAGCTACAACGCGAAGCACTTGCGGCAGGCTGCAATCGTTTTATGGCAAAGCCGGACGATGTAAAAAGTCTAATTAATTTTGTTAAATCCGAAATTGATTAAATGCATACAAATACTGATTTAGAAAAGATTACTGCCGATTACTGCGCAAGCTTCCCGAGAAAAAAGATCCAGCTTGAAGGAGCTTTCCGGCAAATCATACAAAATGATTGGAATACAGAATCACTTATTGCGCTCAAATACTTAGCCCATAAGCTAAGCGGCTCGACAGGACTTTATGGATTTGCAACGCTTTCTAATCTGATCCAATCTTTGGAGAAAGCCATTGATAGGTTTAAGCAGAGCAATGATGAAAAAAATGCGATTAGCCAAACTCTAGCCGACCTATTGGAGCAGTTTGACCTTGAGATCTCTCGTTAAGAACTACAATCAGTCCCACGGATAT
>JAJRPK010000310.1 GCA_024280785.1 Gammaproteobacteria bacterium | reverse complement strand
TTCACGACGGGCTTTTTCTATCGCTTCTTGAATTCGCTCCATTGTATAGCCCTAATACCCTCTAGCTTAAACCAAGTTTACGCATTAAAATAAACCACATCACATCTAACGGCTTGATATATACATGGAAGAATATGACAAAAAATACACCCGCAACGACCAGAGCGCCTAACAGGTACCAACGTTTTTTATTATGCGCATCGGCTTCAACCACTGTTTCCATATACAAAATGCTAACTAGCGGTGGCGCACCGGTAGCCGAGATAATCGCGTCGACCCCATAAATAGCCCCATCCAGTGTTTCGTATAAAATCGCAACAGCGATACCTCCGAATAGACCAAGAAATAATCCTAAAATAACAATAACCGGCCTGTTAGGACTAATGGGCTCTCGTGGTAACTCGGGGGGTTGAATCAAAGTAAAACGCTCGCCCTTTTGCTTGGACTCCAAACTTTGCGCTAACTCCGCGGTCATTTGCTTTGCACGAATTTCGTCATATTTTCGTTGCGTACTATTCAGCTCTCGGAGTAGCTCCCTGAATTCCTTTTCTACTTGAGAGGATCTGGACAAATAAACTTCGTGTTTCTCCAATTTACTTCTAAGGTCCAGACTTTTAACCTCGCTAGCTCGCAAATCCTCTCTTACAGAGTTTAGCCGCGTCTTCAAAAAAATATAGGCGGGGTTATCGGGATTCACAGCCACATCAACCTTAATTGCATCTGAAAGTGACTCCTGTAACTGCTTCACTATCCGCTTGGAAGCAATGATTTCGGGATGATCCACCGTATACTTAGCTTCGAGCCCCTCTAAACGATCGCGCTCTGTCTGCAGTTGCTTCGCAGAATCCTCAAACTTATCCGCAGCGCCAACCTCCATAAGTAAATCGTTTATTGACCTCTTCAAACGCACTAAATCGGGGTGATCTTCTCGATAGATAGCGGACTTTTGTCTAAACTCACTTTCCATCGCCTTTAAGCGATCTCCATCCCCAAGAACCGTTTCACCTGTTGGCAACACAACCGGAGCCGTCGGGCTCTGGATTAATAATTCAGCCTCAATTTGAGTCTCACTTTTGCGTAGTTCCTTAAGCTGAAAAGACAAATCAACAAGCTGGGTCTCAATTCTATCGACAACCCCACGATTAAAACCTTGTAGCTCGGGAAGCGCGCCTTCATTATTGTCTTTGAATACCGCGATTTTTTGATCTAAATTGCTCAAGGTCGCCGACAGCGCATCAGCTTCCGATGCCAAAAAAGAGGTAGTATTTTTTGTTTGTGCTGAACGTTCTTTTAAATTTTCTTCAAGGTATAACGAGGTTATTTCGTTAGCTACTTTTTGAACTCGACTCGGCACCTCGCCCACAAAAGCCAAGCTAAAAGCAATAACAGCTTCTCTTGGCCGACCACTTTGAGGGTCGACAACGTCTGCGCTAATAGGCTCAATTGTGACAGCCTCCCTAAAGTCATTCGCTATCTCCGTCCGGGTTTTAGACTTCAATTCGCGCTCGGTATACAATTCAAACTGTTCAACAATGCCCATAATATTGTTGATCGTCATAATCCGCTGCCTGATTACTTCTATACGCTGTTGAGCGTAACTGGTAATGGTAGTTTGAACCAAATTAGAGGGTATTTGCTGCTCTTCAATCAAAATAATCGCTTCGGACTGATAGGTCGGAGGCCACATGAAGGCAACTATCACAGTAAGCACTAAAATAGCAGAAAAGACCAGCGCCACAATTTTTTTGCGACGCCTCAGCAAATTAATATAGTCAGAAAGAGAAACTCCTGACTCTTCTTCAGCGAAATCCAGCATTGCTGCCTGCTTATTCATAAAAATCCGTTAATTATTAAAAAAACCATTAAACTTAACCAGTAAAAGCCCTAGCGAGACCACTTCAGTGTAGTTGGCCTCCACCGAAGGGTCAAAGCAACTCTATTTGCCGCACCGTCGGATATAAAATCAGCCGCTTGCACCCTGCGCTCAATACTTCCACTAACTCTCCAGTGCTCGGCAATCTGTACGCCATAAGAAAGTGTCGCCGAACTGGTCCCTCTGTTTTGTAAATCACTGTCCGATCCATCGGCAGCCTCACGGTCTGACCAAGTCAAACCAAACGATAAACTACTACGCTCATCAACATCCCATCTAAGACTGTAACTCACCCGAGAATTTAATGTTAATAGCCCGAAGCTGTCAGCAGAATTATCAGCTGAAGCACTGAACACGTGCCCCCATCTTTCCAAGTTATATAATAAATTCACTTGGTAAGTTTCCGTCACTCTACTGGTATTAGTAAAAAACGTTTCGTCTTCTTCGTCTGGGAATACTTGCTCTCTGTCCGTTTTTACTCTCGATTGACCAACAAGAAAATTGAATCTTAATTTCTCTGCAATAACATAGTCAAAACCTATTTGATAACCTAATACTCGTTGATCATTAATCGTATTAACATCAACTACACATAGAGAGCCAAAAGAACTACCCATAACGGAGTAGCTATTATCAATACAGCCCAATTGTAATTGAGCCAGTATTATGCCATCCCGAACTAACACCGGGTTTATAGTCACACGGTCAAAATCGGATGTTAATTCCGAATAAGATAAATTAACCCTTGTACTAAACCTCTCGTTGACTTGATACCGCCAGTTCAGCGAAGTAGCACTACCCTTATTGTCACTAAACTGATCATCTTCATAGCGAGTATTATTTCCGCTAGCAGACCATGTTATGGACTGTCTCTCAGTAATAGTTCGACGCCAACTGGCGTTAATCCGATCTTGATTTACATCCGTTGCCTTTGCGCCGATAATCCCTGAGCCATCGTCAGACGCCTCGGTGACTCTGGAGGAATCCAAGCTGGAATTAAGCCCTAAATTGAAAAAACCTTTTTCATTGACTCTTGTATAATTTGCGCCCAAATGAAAGTCCGTTGCATCATAGCCGTCCTGATCAAATTTATTAAAACCTGCATCCAGGTTCGACGAAAACCTATTGATTTGATCATCCCGCGTAAAAGCTACCGACGGCGTTAACGTCCCTCCCGACAAACCACTATCTGAAGCGTTTAATCTAACGTTATCATCATAGCTCGCGGCCAAATCGACACCATAGTCAACTGCATACTCTGCCGCCGTAACCGAAGATGAAAATATAATACACAAGCCGCTAACAAAACAGGCTTGTATTAAAAATAAATTATGCACTTTATTGTTCAACTCGATATCAACCAATAAAACCAATACAGATTAAGAAAGACGCTCAAATATTACTTAGCCTTTTTTGGCTGAAATAATATTTAAGGCACTAGAATCAAGTCACCACTACGCAGTAATATATTCGAATCCAGCTTGTTACCATCTTTTATCAGGCTGTATTTAAATTTAATTGAATGCTGTACGCCGTTAGCATCACGTCTTAAAACCTTAATTTTGTTCTGCGCGGCAAAGCTATTTAGCCCACCGGCAAGTGCCAATGCTTGTGCAACATCTAAAGGCCCTGACATCGGATAATTACCTGGTCGCGCTACTTTTCCCAATACAAAAATAACACTCCCACGGGCCGCAACCAGTGAGATCACAACGTTGGGCTCGTCCTTTAAGTACTGAGCTAAACCTTTGGTCACTAACGTCTCTAGTTCACTCAAAGTGTTACCGCCGGCTTTCAGCTCGCCCACCACCGGGATGCTCAAGAAACCATCTGGCCTCACCAACACCGCCTCGCTACTCAGCGTAGGCTCATTCCATATAAC
>JAJRPK010000309.1 GCA_024280785.1 Gammaproteobacteria bacterium | reverse complement strand
GGCCTCTGAATCAGCAGCGGCTTGCTCCGCCTGATCGATTTTTCTATCAGCCTCCAGTATTAGCTCATTATGTTGCTTTTCAAATTGATGTAATTTTTCTTTGAGACCTTCTGATTCCTGGTTGTTGTGATTATCGTTCACTTGCGCAACACTTTGCTTTAAGCGATGCTCTAGCTCATTTATTTTTTCCTCGAGCTCTCTAACCGCTACTTCATTAACCAGTATATCGCTAGACTCAACTTCTGTATCAGCGGCTTCATTCTGGCTCAGTCGCTGTATATGAATACGTTGAGTTTCAACAATTTGTTCTAAGTCCTCAGTTTTTCCTCTAAGCACAAAAGCAACGCGCGCAAACAATAGGCAACCCAAAAAGAGTATTAACCATAGCCCGCCGGACAAAATTAAAATTAAGTTTGAAAAAAACATTTACATCAACTTATCAAAGTTCATTTTACCAAGTTCCACCTTTGTGATGAGTTACTTTAATTTATTTCCAAGTAAATACTTAGTGGCACGCCACTTTGACGCATCCCAATTGAATTCTTAATTCTAAATTGCTGAACGGAAAGTTCAAGTTCTTATCAGTTAATCTACAATATTAGCCTTTATCAGCATACCAACAATTTGAGTCTCTATTTCTGCTCTTTATTTCTTCTCAAAATTAAATCTTACTGCCGCCCCGTTCTTACAAAGCCAGAAGCCTGATAATGAAGCAAATCAACCTCGCTAGAACGAAAGGGATTAATATCAATGCCCCCTCGCCGTGTATATTGAGCAAACACTATTAATTTTTTTGGCAGACACTCCGCCAGAATATCGGTGAATATCTGCTCTACGCACTGTTCGTGAAAACCATTATGATTTCGATAGCTCACAATATAGCGCAATAAACTTGCCTTATCTATTTTAGCCCCAGTGTAATGAATGGTTAACGTACCCCAATCAGGTTGACCCGTAACAGGACAATGACTTCTCAACAAGTGAGAGTACAGATGCTCTTCGACCATTAGCTCTTCACTCGTTTTATCTAGTGCGAGCAAGCCAGAGTTTCGGTTAAATTCTGCACATGAAATATCAAGATCGTCCAGCAACTCATGCTTATTCACTCTACCTTTTACTGACTTACTATCTTCTACTAACTTAGCAGAATCTACATTCTGAAGTTGAAATTCTACGGGTGAAGCAATACAGGTACTTAAGTCAATTTTGATTTGAGATATGAGGCTATCTGGACTCGCAAAACTCTGATTATTGAGACTATTAAGATACAGTTTCAACGACTTTGACTCAATAATCGACAGGGAGTCAGCCGCAATGATTATACGCGCACAACTAACCATTGGTTTGCGCTTTTCGTTTAACCAGGAGAGTTCATAGCAATTCCAAATATCGTAACCGTACATCTTGCTATCAGATGTAAAGCCTATAACGGTTTTTCTATATTCAGATCGAGGGATCGCGTACAAAAGTTTTGGGGTGTAGTCACTTTTATATGGCGTTGATTGGCCTAGCGCCGAACCCGATGCGTAGCTATTGTTATTGCTATCTTTATCATCACTCTGATCATTCATGGCATTGGTTTTATCGTGTCGAATATATGGCTATGACTATGACACCGAATATATGACACCGAGCAGTGCTCCTGAAGCAATCAATCAAAATCAGCTTCTTAGTTTTTCTGCCTTGGTTAACAAATACAGCGAGTACGAATATCCCACCACTACAAAAAATATTAACATGCCGTAAGCCTGCAGTAAGTCAATATCACTAACACCAAGAATACCAAAGCGAAAACCATTAACCATATACAGAATGGGATTAATCAGTGACACATTTGCCCAAAAGTCTGGCAACAGGTCCACCGAATAAAATACTCCGCCTAAATAGATCATTGGCGTTAACACAAAAGTGGGAATAATGGTGATGTCATCAAAGCTTTCAGCGAAAACGGCATTAATAAACCCCGCAAGAGAAAATACAATCGAAGTTAAAAATACCATGCTAACCGTTACCCACCAATTATTAACCGTTAGGTCGGTAAAAAATAATGCCAGCACAGTAACAATGGCCCCCACGGCCAAGCCTCTCGCCATGCCGCCAACGATGTAACCTGTCAGTATCACCACTTCAGACACAGGTGACACTAACATCTCTTCAATATTCTTCTGATATTTGGTGCCAAAAAAAGACGAGACAACATTGGCATAGGAGTTTTGAATAATCGCCATCATAATAAGACCGGGCACAACAAACTGCATATAATCAAAGCCACCCATCTCGCCAATCCTGGAGCCAATTAGGTTGCCAAAAATAATAAAATATAAGCCTATCGTAATAGCCGGGGGTACGAGAGTTTGCACCCAGATCCGCATAAACCGACGAATCTCGCGAAATACGATGGTTTTAAACGCTTCCCATTGACCTGGAAAATTCATAGCACACCGCCATCGTTTGTTGGCTGTTTGGTTTCTCGTCCTTCTGATCCTGCCACATTTAAGGCGCCAGTATCTGATTCGCCATTGCCCGATCCTGTGCTATCAAGACCTGTGCTATTAAGACCAGTCCCATTAAGAATAGAAACAAACATCTCCTCTAGTCGGCTGGATTTGTTTCGCATGCTGCCAATCGTTATCTGCTGCTGTTCTAAACCGGCAAACATCGTGTTGAGCGATTGGCTCTTCTCCACATCGACCTCAATACAATGCTCATCGACAACTCGAGTGGTAAAACCTGTCAATTGAAAGCCGGTTGGAATCGTAGATTGCGTATCGAGTACAAATACTTCCTTACTTAACTTGCGCAGCAGTGACTTCATACTAGTATCTTCAATAATCTTTCCCGCATCAATAATAGCGATGTTACGACAAAGCTTTTCGGCTTCTTCTAAATAGTGCGTAGTCAGTATTATCGTTGTGCCACTGGTGTTGACGGCTTCTAGAAAATCGTACATCGAACGTCGAAGTTCGATATCAACACCAGCGGTAGGCTCGTCGAGAATCAATAATTTGGGTTCGTGTACCAACGCTCTGGCAATCATTAAGCGCCGCTTCATGCCCCCGGACAAGGCCCGTGAAATCGTATCCCGCTTATCCCATAGATCGAGCTGCTTAAGATATTTTTCGGCGCGTTGCTTCGCTAACTTTCTTGGTAAACCGTAATAACCTCCTTGATTAACAATAATATCGCTGACTTTTT
>JAJRPK010000308.1 GCA_024280785.1 Gammaproteobacteria bacterium | reverse complement strand
GTCTCTTCTAAGCGGCGCCCTTCTTTAGAAGCCACGACGAGTTCCGATTGCACATCGCGAAGTTCTTCTATTCTATGAGTATGTTGTTGTAACTGGACTTGATTTTCAGACAATTGTTTTTCAAGAATTAATTTTTGCTCCGTCACAGTCGCATGAAAAACTTGAGACTGCCCAAGCGCAGTGATTTTTCGAACAAACAACAAGAGCAATAAAAGGACTACGGCAAGAATAGCCACAATAGACATGCCGATAGTCGACGCAGACCATAAAAGGATTTGCTCGCCTAACTGTTGAAGATAACTATTCATATTAAACACTTCATCTGATGCGCCGTTTTAATATATCCTGCTAATAAGGTAATAAGACACTTGAAAAGAAGACCCTTTATTTCAAGTGTCCCGTATTCGAATGTTCGCGCTAATATTCGTACTAATGCTCGTACAACAAAGAACTCTGCATAGAAGCAGGTTTTGGTGCGTGTCTGTGAGCCGGTTCGACGGCAGATATGGCCAATGCCAAACCAATCCCAAGCAATAGTACCACGGTCATTTTAACTCTATCGTGAGAGTGAAAGTGAACTTCAGGCAACAAATCGCTGAGCGAAATACATAAAAACACACCCGCTGAAAATGCCAACGCCGACCCGACATAAAGACTGCTTGAATCCACAATTGATTCTAAACTCCATAGCACTGCCGCTGCAGTTAACGGGCAGATCAAAGCAAAAACGAGTAAAACCAACCCACGCGCCTTTGCACTGGTACCCGCAGTAATCATTAGAGCGGAAATCGTTAAGCCATCAAGAGGCTTGTGTAAAAGTATGGCCAAAAAAACACCTATACCGAGCAAGGCAAAACCCGTTGGCTCGCCCATAAAGAGCAGATCCGCTTGCATACTTGCTGCCAAAGCCACACCATCGACCATGGTATGTAAGGTCAAACCGAAGGCTACCCCAACCCAAGCTAAATTAGATTTCTTGCTATCTTCGTGCTCCCCTATACCTGTCTCGCTATCCTGCTCTGGTTGTTCGACGCAATGAGCATCGTGAGCGTCGTCGGCAAGATCGTGGTGATGAAAATGAAAAACCCGCAAGAGCAAGAACATCGCAAGTAGTCCAACCATTGTCCAGCCAGCGACGATATCTACCGCCGCTGGAGTACCAATCGTGTAAATAGCATGGGGCAGTAAATGAAAAATGGCGATGCCCAGCATGAGTCCTGACACAAAACTCATGATCAATTGAGTCCGCGTATGAGTTAAAACAACCATACCGGCCAATTTGGCACTCGATAAAATAACCGCAGACAAGACTACTGTGTAGAACAGCAACACGCTTAGCAGCGAAGGGTCAATCGACTGAACCATATATATAAAACCGTTTTATAACTAAAGCCTATTCGGCGTGTTTCAGGAAAGATAAAGCAAGTGAGGGAGCCTGAATGCTGACTTTTGCGAAGCCGTGTTCAAGAATTACTATATTAGAATGAAATCTAATTCACTTTGGCTTTGAACTCATATGCTGCCAATAAGAGTGATCCATGTCCATCATTACCACATCGAATTCGCCCTTGGTTCTGTCGGTAATATAGTCAACCAAAGTCTTATGGACTGTAGGGAAAGCAAGTTCTCCCCAAGGTATATCATCAAATAAAAACAATTGAACCTCAGAACTTTCCGGAGTCACCGAATACTGAGCTAGCGGCATGTTCGCGCGAAAAAATATATGAATCTGATTAGTATGTACCACATTAAACAGGCGGTACAGCTCGACATCTTCGAGTGCCGCGCAAGACTCCTCTACTGTTTCACGCAGTGCTCCTTCGGCAGCCGTTTCATTATTCTCGAGAAACCCTGCTGGTAAAGTCCAGTAACCGTGGCGGGGTTCAATATCGCGAAGGCACAATAAGACCCGTGGTAAACCATCATCGCCTATGTGTATAGGAACCGTTCCGACCACGACGTTAGGATTCTGATAGTGAATAAGGTCGCAGCGATTGCAAACGTAACGCTCGCGATGATCCCCTTCGGGAAGGGTTAGGACTACACTGGAACCACAGTCGCTACAGTACTTCACATTTCATTCCTGATTAGGGCCTATTTGATTAACCTTCCAAAGGTGCCAGTTCACGGTATTTGCCACTGCAGAAAACCAGAGGCTTAGCACCATTCACTTCAGTCATTGCCAAAACTTTAGCCACGATAATGATATGGTCACCGGCATCGTGGCACATATCAACTTCACACTCAAAACTGACTAGAGCATCGTAAAGCAATGGCGTACCCGTTTCACCCAATTGAAAGTGTTCATCATTTAGGTCGTGATTGTTCTTTTTTGCGTACTGGTTCGATATAGCTTCTTGCTTATCCGTCAGCACATTAACCGCAAAATGTGTGGTCTTTTCAAAGGTGCTAAAGGTATCTGAATTCTTCTGTAAGCTCCATAAAATCAAAGGGGGATCTAGCGAAACAGATGAAAAGGAATTCGCTGTTACGCCAAAAGGCTTGCAGCCATCTGGATTCGCGGTAATTACAGTAACACCGGTAGGAAATTGCCCTAAAGCATCACGGAATACACGTTGATCAAAACTCATTACTTACCCACCTTAATATAATATCTGCTCTTAAAATTGACAAAAGCACCGTTTCAAATTTTGACCTCTAGAGCCTCAGACATCACGCGTTAAACTCTAGACCGAGTTTCAGCCGAGGCAGAGGCTACCCCAGGATCCATAATACATGAGGGTTAACATTAGATATATTATCTATATAATTGTTTTATATGCATTTTATTAAATAAAAAAAGAAACTGTCAGTTTGTACTATCTGCACCCATAGGCTTTCTAATAAACGCGTTACTCGCTAGCCTTAAGTCGCCGCTACGCACAAATAACTTGTTTCAGTGCATATACATAAAACCCGCACATTGTACGAGCAAAGCAGTACACCACAAACGGTTTTGATAACGATCCCAAAATATTAACGAAACTCACCACTTATCCATCGCTTCAGTATCGCTCGTTTTTGCATCAACCCAGCATGTAGAATTCTCAAACTCTGCTTTTTTCCAAAAGGGTGCGCTAGTTTTTAAATCGTCCATGATAAATTCACAAGCGGCAAAAGCTTCTTTTCGGTGCCTTGCAGCGACAATAACTAAAACAATTTGTGCGCCCACAGGCAAGCGGCCCACCCGATGAATAACCGTACAAGCAATAAAACCCCACCGCTTCCATGCCTGCTCACAACTTGCTTCTACTGAGCGCTGTGTCATTGCGGGGTAATGCTCAATTTCGAGTGCACGCAGTGCTCCCTGCTGCGAATCGAGTTCGCTACTTCTGACCGCGCCAATAAACGAGGCTATACCACCAATATCCGCTCCCCTCTTTTGCAACTCCCGAGTTTCAACTGACAAGTCAAAATCTTCTAGCTGGATAGAAACATTGCAATGTGTCATTTTTTTAGTTGGCTTCGACATGGCTATCGACAAAATATCCGTCTTTATTCTCGATGTATATTTAGTGGGTTATTTCAAGCAATTTTTAAAATCTTTGAACCTTAATTTAATAAATAGCTTTGAGATTATCCTCCAGTAACCGGAGGAAAAAATGCTACTTCATCACCATCATTCAAGATAAAACTATGCTCAACGATTTGTTGATTAACCGCGCACACCGTTTCTTTATCTAAAAGCACTGACCAAGAGCTACCCCCTTTGTCTACCAAACGATAGGCTAAAGCAATAACATCATCTCCCGCTTGATATGGAACACTTTTAGCCGCACAATCGAGTTGTTCACGCAATTTGGCAAAAAACAATACTTTAATCATAGGGAATTCTCAAGCGGACATCAGGCCTACTAGGCCAAGTAGCCTCAGGGGCGCTATTCATTTACCGAACCCATCGACCACTTTTACCGCCCGTTTTCTCCTCAAGTTGAATATCAGATATAATAATTCCTTTATCAACCGCTTT
>JAJRPK010000307.1 GCA_024280785.1 Gammaproteobacteria bacterium | reverse complement strand
GAGAGACTGAGGGGGAAGTTCCCTCGGTCTACTCGACTATGTTGGCGGCTCAGGTAACTGGCCGTTCTACCACGACGCTGTAAAAGAAATTCTTGTAAACCCATAAGTGATAGTATAGTATTACTTCATGAAAATTGAATTAGTTACCACTTTAAAGCGTCAGGCCACCAAAATATTAGCTGAATTACATGACTCAAAAGAGCCTGTACTTATCACCGAACATGGCCAACCATCTGCATATCTTGTTGATGTCCAGGATTATGAAATGATGCAAAACCGAATGGAAATCCTAGGTGGGTTGGCTAAGGGTGAAACGGCTATTTTGGAAAACCGTATTTATACTCAAGAAGAAGCAAAAGATAAAATGAGTAAATGGCTCAAATAATATGGACCGAACCAGCTCTATCTGACCTTAATGCAATAGCTGAGTATATAGCCCTTGATAAACCAAATGCTGCTATTAATTTAGTACAAAAAGTTTTTTCTAGTACAGACCAACTTGAGCAGTTTCCAGAGTTAGGTCGTAAACCGCCAGAACTTAAAAAATCAAGATATTTAGAAATTATTGTAAATCCATGTCGTATTTTTTATCGCATTGAAGGGGATAAAGTATATATACTTTATGTTATGCGAAGTGAAAGAAAGTTGCGTAAATATCTACTTAATGCAAGAAAAAACAGCTAACGAATAAGGATAGATTGTGAGAGCGAAGCGAGCCACAACCTTATCCGATTGTTGGACAAGCCCGATGACTATGGAAGAGGCTTAATAATAAGCAAATATCTTTTTTGGGAAGCGATCGAAATGAAGACTCAGGCAGCAGATTCATTTTCATCAGGCGAATTGAAGCCTTCACCTGTTTCAGGTTAAAAAAATCGGTGTTATCTCATAAAAACAGCAAGACTCCTCAAAGTAAGTAAGTGGTGGGTTGTTAAAATAGACTACGCATTATCCCGGTTGCCAGTGAGGCTGAATATAACCAATGATATTCATCGGTGACTGACAGTGAGGACAGTTAAAAACCGGTCGGAGTCGTGGGGCGATCAAATCAACAATGACGCGCAACGCAAGCTGAACTCGCCTGAGCTTCTTTTTAGCGTTACCGTGCAAAAACCCATAATCCCTAACCCGGCGAAAGCCTTTCGGTAAAACATGCTGCAACACCAGCCAGCAAAAATCTTCACCTTTAAGTTTTCTATAGCGTGTTTTGCCGGTCTCACTCTCAACATATTTAAAAGTAACCATACCGTCTTCATTGGAAACAATATTGTTTTCATTGATCACGCCCCGATATAAATAACGGGACAAGTATTTCAATGCAGACTTGCCGTGATCGACATGTTGACAATTGACCCCCCATTTTTTTGGCACACCGTAGGGCACTGTGAGACCGGCTTGGTTAAAAGCCTCCAGACAACGTGCACGAAACACGTTGGCCAAAGTAAATTCGTTAAACAAGTATTTGCCCTTCACTTTCTTCCATTGTCTGCGGCGCAAATTGATACCTCCACCGGGTACAACGAAATGGCAATGCGGATGAAAATCCAGACGTCTGGAATGGGTGTGAAGCATCCCAGTCATACCGATATTGGCACCCAGATTATCTGGATTTAAGCCAAAGTCTTTTAGGGTATTGGCGGCACAATCAAACAAGATGTTATAAACAACAATCTGATGAGACCAGGCCTGTCAATGGCCAACAGAAATGAGCCAGTATCGGCCATTAACAGCTTGCACAAAGGTGGTATCTACGTGTTACATAGTGCTAATAATAATGGCGTTCATTTTGGTGGAATAATAAGGAGAGTATCAAATGTCAAAGAAATATATTGCAGTAATCTTGTATGAGTCATCGTCTGACGCTGATACGTATAGGCCAATGTATGAAGAGAGTTACGTAGAAATAACAGCTCAATCAGAAGCTGATGCTAGAAAAAAAACTGCGGAACTGGCAAAGTCAAGAGAAACATCTTTTGAAAATAAGGACGGTAACAAAATAACATGGAAATTAAATCAGATAGTTGATATTGCGGAGGTGTTAGATAATTCTAATGGAGCGATTAGAGAAATCTACTCAAGACATTTTCATGATATAGAATCATATAAGTCCATGGAAGTTCTTGCAAAATAAGTTTATATCAGGCTCTTCTACGGTCTTGTGTATAAAACTTAACCCTTTTTTCTGCCCTTCACCGTCTGCGTCAGTCGCACCAGCATAGGACTGATGTAGACGGTGAAGGGTAGAAAAAAACTGCCCTGATCCTGATGTAGAAAGAGCTAAATACACTTACTGCTCATATGAGAAAAACAATTAATATTCAATATCATAAGTAGTCAGGGTCGTTAAGTTTATACACAAGACCGTAGAAGAGCCTTATATCAATTACGTAGGAGAGTTACATGAAAAATTTACGATACATGGTGGTTGCTGCATTGTGCTTTTTTGTTTTGTCGGGAGCATCTATTACTTCTTCTGGCATAGAAATTATCCAATCTGTGCAAGCCGCCAGCTGCAATGCTGGTGATAATCTGAGAGAAACTGCTCAGGCATTTATATCAAGATGCCGTAAGGGGAAGATAAATTCAGAATTTCCAGGTGAAATGTATTCCAAAAAAATTGGGGATATAAAGAAAGGAAAAACTGCTATTCATAAAAAGGCGTGGAAGCTACTAAACGACAATCGATTTAAAAAATAGCATAACCAAAAAATCCAGCGGACAATTTACTACGTGGTTTTTGTCGTTATGTTTAAAGAGGAATCGCTATGGACACTCTCGCAATCGTAGGACTTATTGCTGGAATCGTATCTATGATTTTGGTAGTTGTCGCTATCTGGCAGGCCATGTATTTCTTCTGCAAAGGCAAGAATACGGAAACTGACGTTTCTACCGCGCTCGAAGGAATCAAATCTCAAGTCAACACGTTGCAATCGGTTAATACTAAGATCACTGATAGGCTTACCCGATATGTCACCACCCCAAGGAATGACCCCGGTCAAGCCTCTGATTTGCTTGCCACCACTCTCAGCAGTCTCCCTGAGATCGCTCTCAAGTTTATGCCTCCAAGCCAGTCCACTAGTGCTGCCGCGTTGCGGAATGAGATCACTTTGGCATATGTTGGTATGTGGCACTATATTGGTAGTACAAATGTTTGGGCTTCTTTTTCTCTCCCTACCTCTGAAGAATTTACTGTTGAAAATACATGGCATTCCCTGTGCAAACAAACTCTTGACCAAACAGCCGCTGATTTTAAATACATGAGCGATCTTGTTTCGAAGCTTGATCAAGAAGAAATACAAAGCCCTGATTTTCAGTACTCCCATCTTTATAATGAAGTTATTCATAATTTTAAGCCTTTGGTTGGTGATACAAGTGAGCATTTTGCTCGTATGTCAAAATCAAGAACATAATCGGGTAAGGACTGGTTTCTCTCCAGCCCTCCCAGGTGAGTAGCCCAAAGGAACTTCCCCTTCAGGCTCTCTCAGAACCGTACGTGAACCTCTCGACTCATACGGCTCCCATCGTTCAGCCATTTTTGTACAAAACACCCCAATGGACAAACATATTAGGCTGTCGCTCAGCAATTTGTCTTAACCACTTTGTTGCCTTCCGCTGTCGACCTCTAAGCTTTTTATACTTGCAGGTTGCCCAACGCACTAAGCACCAATTGATATGATCAAGAACCCCAAACATTGCAGAAGGGTTGAACCGCCCATAGTAATTGATCCAGCCTCGAATGATAGAATTACATTCTCGCGCTAAATCTTCAAGCGTGTCACCTGGCCGTAGTTGCCAGCTCCATCTGCGTACTTTCTGTCTGGAATAGTGTTGACACATCAAAAAATTATTATTATTAGTAGAACAAGGCACTTAAAAAGCAATAAAATGGTTTCGCTTATCCTTTTTATTATATTCTATGCGTAAGACGAATTGGCTCACTATAAAATAATAGCCGAGGCCTATTGTTTTACCTTCAATTTAACTCCAACCCCACTGATTTTCTCACCATGCCCTATTTTCTAAAAATCATTCAATGCATTAACAACTTAAATGAATGGATTGGAAAAACCATTTCCTGGCTAACTTTACTCATGGTCATCACTACATTCCTTGTTGTTGTACTCCGTTATGCTTTTGATATAGGCTGGATTGCATTACAGGAGTCGGTTTCTTATATGCATGCCATAGTCTTTATGTTGGGTGCAGCTTATACCTTAAAACATGATAAACATGTCAGGGT
>JAJRPK010000306.1 GCA_024280785.1 Gammaproteobacteria bacterium | reverse complement strand
TGACAAAGCACTAAGACTATAAGCTCATGTTTTATGTCACCATATTCAACTCTTCTTAAATACCAAAAATTCATCTTCTACCGACTTATCGTCATTGGGGCAAAGCATCGGAGAGCGTAAACAATTCAAATAGCGCCACATTGATGTAGTAGTTATAGCGCATTAAATTATCTATCACCTGTGGCCTTTGTGAATCGGGCCGCTTAAAATGAGTTATCTCATCCAAGTATTGGTTTTCGATATGGTGCCGAAGGCGGGACTTGAACCCGCACGAGCATAGCTCACTACCCCCTCAAGATAGCGTGTCTACCAATTCCACCACTTCGGCTTAAACTAATTTGATCTATTATTTATTTTTATAAAACTCCACTAAACTATTATATTTCAATAGCTTACTCGGGTATTTGATCCAGGATACTGCTATTTATAGTGCCTATATCGGGAATATCTTGGCCCTCGTCAATACTTTCTGTCTCTCCTAGCGGCAAATGATCAAGATCAAATTCCAGCGGCGGTTCCACCGCCTCTATTTGCTCAACAACTTCACCCATTAATTCCCCTGCACCCACTGAGCTCGCTTTCTGCTTGGCAATAATTGCCAAACCAAAACTCGTCATAAAAAACACAGTGGCTAAAACAGCGGTAGCGCGCGTTAATACATTTCCGCCCCCGCTTGCACCAAATAAAGTTTGTGAACCACCCCCGCCAAAGGAAGCTCCCATTTCAGCGCCTTTGCCCTGCTGTAGTAATATAAGTCCAACGATAGCCAATGCTATCAGCACATGTGTAATCAAAATAACTTGTTCTATCACTGTAAATCCACCCGCCTATTCTGTTTGATTGATTTCAACTCTACTGAACTGGCATTCAACATTTTATGCTGACACCCGATTCACGCTTCGTGAGCAATGGAAAGTAGCTGCTCAACATTTAACGATGCACCCCCTACGAGGGCACCATCTACATCCGGCATTGCCAACAAAGCGGCTGCATTGTCCGGCTTAACACTGCCGCCGTATATAATTCTAAGCTCGCCGACATCAATGTAGCGCGCCATTATCGCTCGAATATGAGCGTGAACTTCTTGAGCCTGTTCGGAGCTTGCGGTCTTGCCCGTTCCAATCGCCCAAATGGGTTCGTAGGCGATGACTACACTTTTAATATTCGGGTTATCACCCTCTAATACGCCAGATAAAGACGCTAATTGAGCTTCGATAACAGTAAACTCTTGGCCCGCTTCTCTCTGGGCAAGGTTCTCACCCACACAAACTATTGGCCGAACCGATGTCTGCAATAGGCGTTGAACCTTTTGCGCTACAAGCCCATCGGTTTCTGCATAAATCTCCCGGCGTTCAGAGTGCCCAACAATGCCGTATTGTACACCCGAGTCCTCAAGCATATCGGCTGAATACTCACCGGTATATGCCCCACTCGTTTCTGCAGAAACATCTTGCGCCCCCAGCTTCAATACTGACGAAGCCGCCGCTATAGCCGAGGAAAACTTAGCGAGGTACACAGCGGGAGGACAAATAACGACCTCAGCCTGCCCTGACTCACCACCAATAATCTCAGGAGCAGCCTTGGAAATAAAGTGCTGACAGAGCTGCCAATTACCATTGAGCTTCCAATTTCCGGCAATAAGAGGCTTACGCATAATTTTCTACCCAAAAAACCGGCCGCAATGATACCGAAGCGTCTTCAAAACTACAAGCCATGGTTTTACCTCACCAATAATTTCAATAACCGCCTGCTTCTACCAAGCACAGCAAACCATCAGTTATCAGCCATCAAAGCCTTAGCATTGATTTGCGCTATAAATAAGGCAGCTCATCCGTAAAAATTTTATTAGGAAACTACTGATTCAACTTTTTCCGCTAGCTGCTGCGCCAACACCTTCACTTGCTCGGCATCCACACCCTCAACCATGACACGAATGAGCGGTTCGGTGCCCGAAGGCCGCAGCAATACACGGCCATTGCGGCCTAATATCTGTTCTATCTCATGCACCGCCGCCTGAATCTCAGGGTCATTATCCAGATCGACTTCTTTATTTCGCCGCACATTAATCATCAACTGAGGGCATGGGGTCATCCCAGCCACCAACTCTGCCAGTGTTTTACCACTAGAAATAACGGCGAAAAATACTTTTAATGCCGCGACAATACCATCACCCGTCGTCGTTACATCTGAGCAAATAACATGGCCCGAAGACTCGCCACCAAGAGCCCAACCTTTCTCTTTCATCAGCTGATTAACATAACGATCACCGACATTTGCCCGAACAAAAGGAATACCGGCTTTCTGCATGGCTAACTCGAGACCTAAATTGGACATTAAGGTTCCCACCACTCCCTCGCAACATCCTCTGGTTCGAAGTTGATCTAGCGCGATGACATAAATAATGGCATCACCGTCGACCAACTCTCCCCGGTGATCGACAAACAGAACTCGATCGCCGTCGCCATCAAAAGCAACTCCAATATCGGCCTTATGTTCTAACACAGCACGCACTAGTGCATCTGGCTCTGTGGAACCCACCTTTTCATTAATGTTTAGGCCATCGGGTTTTGCACCAATTTCAACAACATCTGCGCCTAATTCGCGAAGAACACTGGGGGCTACTTGATAGGTTGCACCATGCGCACAATCGACGACAACCTTAACCCCAGACAATGTAAATCCGTTAGGCACTGTACTTTTGCAAAATTCAATATAACGGCCACTCGCATCCTCTATCCTTGTAACTTTTCCAAGGTTGATCGAATCAACTGTCACCATTGGCTGGCTTAGCTCTGCCTCAATCGCATGCTCTACCTCGTCAGATAGCTTTTTTCCCTCGGCAGAAAAAAACTTAATCCCGTTATCATAAAAAGGATTATGCGATGCACTGATCACAATTCCTGCCGTGCAATGAAAAGTACGGGTAAGATAGGCGATGGCGGGGGTTGGCATCGGCCCAATCAAGGCAACGTTTACACCGGCTGCTACTAGCCCCGCCTCTAACGCAGACTCAAACATATAACCTGAAATCCGTGTGTCTTTACCAATAATAATGCGAGGAGTTACCCCTGAAGATTCTGCTTGCCGACTAAATACCCGGCCAGCCGCCCAGCCTAATTTGAGAATAAATTCTGGATTGATTACCCCCGACCCTACTTTGCCGCGAATACCATCGGTGCCGAAATATTGTTTAGCCATTATTTTCATTCTTCTTTTAAGTAAATTATTAATGCTTAACTGCTACTTACCGCCATAACCATATTTAGCGCCTGACTCGTCGCAGCGACATCATGAGTTCTCACTATACTGGCGCCTTTCATCACCGCCATAACTGCTAAAGCAATCCCGCCGACTAACCGTTCGTCAACGTCGTTATCGAGCACCTCTCCAATCATCGATTTACGGGACATTCCCACTAACAGTGGAACACCGTCAATGCGGACATCGGCCAGATTGTTTAATAACTGCAAATTGTGTTGCAGCATTTTGCCAAAGCCAAAACCAGGATCAACAATGATGCGTTTTTTATCAACACCCGCGTCAATACATACCTTTATTCGATCGAGTAAAAACTTATGCACTTGAGCCGCAACAGATTCGTATACCGGCTGCTCTTGCATCGTCTGTGGTTCGCCTTGCATATGCATGATACAAATCGACAGACCCGTTTTAGCCGCCACCTCTACCGCACCTTCTCGTTGAAAAGCACGTACATCATTCAGTAAACCCGCACCCGCCGTCGCCGCTTCGCGCATCACACAGGGCGAACTGGTATCAATAGAAATAATACAGTCTGCATTGGCTGCTAATTTTTCAATCACCGGAATCACGCGATCTAATTCTTGTTGCACCGAAACAGCACTTGCTCCCGGCCTAGTAGATTCGCCGCCCACATCAATAAATATAGCACCCTCAGCAACCATTGCTTGAGCTCTGTCGTAGGCGGCCGTGCTATCGACCCCGCTTGATTTCCAATAGGCCCCACCATCGGAAAAAGAATCGGGGGTCATATTTAACACGCCCATCACTTTCGGTGCTCCCCAAGACACCTTTCTTACACCAAAACGCTGAGTAAATAACATGGAATCTGCTTCTTTTAAACCAAAAAAACGGCAGCCAAAGCCGCCGTTTTTTTATTCAAGTGCTTCGCCGAGCACTCTACTTAGTGCTCGGCGGCTGGCCCACCAATGGATGAAGGAGGGTCGCTTCGTTTTGTTTCAGTCTTGCTGTCTGGTTCACTTCCTTGCCCTTTGCCACCCTTATCGTCATCCCAGCTAGCCGGTGGGCGTGGCACTTTGCCGGCAATGATGTCGTCAATTTGAGTCGAGTCAATCGTCTCGAACCTCATCAAGGCATCGGCCATCGCATCTAACTTATCGCGATTGTCGTGTAGCAACTTTTCCGC
>JAJRPK010000305.1 GCA_024280785.1 Gammaproteobacteria bacterium | reverse complement strand
ATTGAGCGTGTCTGGGATTGGAAAGAACACTCTAGCGGCACGATCACAAAACAATTACGACGCATGGGCAGTTCGCTCGACTGGTCTCGCGAACGCTTTACGATGGACGAGGGTTTAAGCGAAGCCGTTACCCGCGTATTCGTGCAGTTGCATGACGAAGGACTGATTTACCGTGGCAAACGCCTGGTGAATTGGGACCCGGTTTTACACACCGCCGTCTCAGATTTAGAAGTTATTTCAGAAGAAGAAAATGGCCATCTTTGGCATATGCGCTATCCGCTGGCCGATAATTCCGGACAGCTTGTGGTCGCCACCACTCGACCCGAAACCATGCTGGGCGATACTGCGGTTGCGGTACATCCTGATGACGAACGCTACCAACACCTAATTGGCAAGAAGATCGCCCTGCCCCTCACCAAACGAACAATCCCGATTATTGCAGATAATTATGTCGACCCCGAATTCGGTACAGGCTGTGTAAAAATCACCCCTGCCCATGATTTTAACGATTATGAAATGGGGCAGCGACACAAGCTTCCCTTAATAAATATCCTGACGATTGACGCCAGCCTAAATGAAGAGGTTCCAGAAAAATACCGGGGCATGGATCGATATAAAGCCCGCAAAGCTATCGTCAAAGATTTAAAGAATCTCGGTTTGATGGAAAAAATCGAAGATCATAAACTCATGGTGCCACGCGGCGACCGATCAGGTGCAGTTGTCGAGCCCTTCCTCACCGATCAATGGTATGTCAAAGTCGAGTCGCTTGCTGAACCCGCAATTAAAGCCGTTGAAAATGGCGATATTAAGTTTGTTCCTGACAATTGGTCTAAAACCTATTTCGAATGGATGCGCAATCTTCAAGACTGGTGCATCTCTCGACAACTCTGGTGGGGACACCGGATTCCAGCCTGGTACGATAAACAAGGCAATATTTATGTCGCTCATAGCGAAAAAGAGGTCCGTGAAAAACATCAACTGAGCAATGACTTGGAATTAACCCAGGACGAAGACGTTCTCGATACTTGGTTTTCATCTGCACTATGGCCGTTCTCAACATTAGGCTGGCCAGAAAAGACTAAAGAGCTAGACGCCTTTTACCCAACCAATGTCCTCGTGACTGGCTTCGACATTATCTTTTTCTGGGTCGCTCGAATGATTATGATGGGCCTTAAATTTAGGGGAGAGGTTCCCTTTAAAGAAGTCTACATCACCGGATTAATTCGTGATGCCGAGGGACAGAAAATGTCCAAATCCAAAGGAAATGTACTGGACCCCCTAGACCTCATCGATGGCATTGAACTTGAAGCGTTGGTCGAAAAACGTTCCAGTAATATGATGCAGCCAGAAATGGCGAAAAAGATCGAAAAAGCAACGCGCAAACATTTTCCTGACGGCATCCCCGCTTTTGGTACTGACGCTTTGCGCTTTACCTTCGCCGCGCTCGCCTCCACAGGCCGTGATATTCGCTTCGACCTACCACGCATCGAAGGTTACCGTAACTTTTGTAACAAACTATGGAATGCCTCCCGTTATGTACTCATGCAATGCGAGGATCAAGATACTGGAATTGATCAAAGTGAAATAGAATACTCGCTTGCTGATCGCTGGATTCTTTCCGAGTTACAGAAAACCATCGGCACGGTAACCGAACATATTGAAAAATACCGTTTCGATATCGCCGCTAAAGCGCTGTATGAATTTACCTGGCATGAATACTGTGATTGGTATCTTGAACTTTCAAAGCCCATCCTATTTTCAGACAGTACGTCAAAAACCGGCAAACGTGGCACCCGTAAAACGTTGTCTGTCGTACTAGAAAGCCTGTTGCGCCTGCTACACCCTATCATGCCCTTTATTTCTGAAGAAATTTGGCAACAAGTTTCCCCACTGGCGGGAATAAAAGCACCCAGCATTATGCTTCAGCCGTATCCTACTATCGATCCAAATAAGGTCAATCAATCCGCCGAAACGGATATAGAATGGCTCAAAACACTTGTTATGGGAATACGCCACATCCGCTCCGAAGTGAACATTCCTCCCGGGAAGATGGTTCCACTCATGCTTGAAAATTGGAGCGAACAAGATAAGGCACGATTTAAACGCAATAACACATTTATTACTCAACTCGCAAAGCTGGAAACCGTAAACTGGCTAAGCCCTTCTGATACGGCGCCCGAAGCCGCCACCGCGCTGGCTGGCGAAATGAAAATCCTGATCCCCTTAGCCGGCCTTATCGACCGAGAAGCAGAAATTGAAAGACTGACTAGAGAAATTAACAAGCTCAAAAGCAATCATGAAAAAACACAGACGCGTTTAAATAATCCAGGCTTCGCTGATAAAGCCCCCGCCAAGGTTGTAGAGCAAGCACGGCTCCAAGCAGAAGAGCAAGCGCAAGCCATCATCGCTTTAAACGAACAACGCGTAAAAATTGAGACCCTATGATTTAATTGTTACGAGTACTCCGTCCGCTTTGTACTGTTCTGGTCAACCGTACTTTCCCAACTCATACCACCTAAAAGACCAATTGTTTTCATTCAATCTCCATGTGTATGCTTGCAATATAACGCCAAGTTCAGGTGCCCAAAAAGTGGCCTTTGTTTTGTACGAAAAATGAAGCGTAGCGTAATACACAAAACCAAGGACGCTTTTTGGGTCTGCTGCAACGCCTGGTTAGCTGGCTATCCATTCAGACCTCAATATCGAATAGCGAACATGATTTACATATTTACCATACAAATACTCTGCTTCACGCTCAATTCCTTCGTTAATTAAACCCAGCCTTTCAGAGACTGCTCTACTCTTTAAGTTATTTTCAGCGGCAGGAATACAGACTTTGTTTAGATCGAGTTTGTCAAATGCATAATCAACAAGGAATTTAGTGCAGCTGGTTACGATACCTCTACCAGACATGTTATTAGCAATCCAATAACCAACCGTTACTGAATTGTTTGAACGATTAATAGGATGATACCCACACATACCAACTAGAGTACCGTTATAAATGATGCCGCACTGGAAGCCCATTTCATTAGCAAGTTGATCTAGTGTGGATTCGATAAATTTTACTGAATCTTCCACACGGGTGTTGTTATCAACCCAAGGCAGCCACTCCCTTAAAAGGCATCTGTTGTTGTCTACTAAGGAGAACAGGCTCGGCACATCAGCGACAAACAGTGTTCTAAGGGAAATAATCTCAGATATTTGAAATTGTGGCATAAATTTACGATTTCGAGCGTGAGACAGCTAACGCTAGCCTATTTACCATTGTGAAATAGAATTATAGTCGGAAAATTAGCAGAACTACTGCGAAAATACTCGGTAAATATTTTCATAAAATAACGCTTGATCCTTTCTCCCTGAAGGAGAAACGATCACCGTTAAAAAGTGTATCAGTAACGCGCTTGAAATCAACCGATATGACCTATTCTCAATTCTAGTATTTAACATTTACCCAGGCATATGGGCATACGCCGCTCAACAGCACCTACGAAACAAAACCCTTCCCCAAAACCACCGTAGTCTCAGGCATCGGTAAAGATAAAGCATGTTGATTAACGTCAAAAGAGCTTTAATTTACCCCGAATAATGAGTCTCAATAAACCAACGTCAAGCCTTATTTCGTTCGTTTATTTCAAACGAAGTGAAATATTTCGAAACGGTCAAACCGAGATCCTCCTCTTTAAATATAGCCATAACCAACTGATTATAATGTTTTTATATAATATTTCTTACCCACCATTCACGCGTGGCATAAGTCTTGCCATAACCTCTGTAATTCCTATTATTATTCGACGGTATTTCCCATGCAGAGAACCATCCAAATAGCCGCACGACATCCTTGGTGGATCTTATGCATCACCGCCATTTTGACCATCACTGCGTTTTCGCAACTTTCCAAATTACAGTTTGAGGTTTCCACCGACGGGATGATGATCGACGATCAACAAGCTCTCGCGGAATATGCACATTCCCAGGAGACCTTCGGTAGCGAAAGCGTTACCGTGGTT
>JAJRPK010000304.1 GCA_024280785.1 Gammaproteobacteria bacterium | reverse complement strand
TTACCGGTGTCATCGCTCTTTTCTACGCGGGTATTTATTATGTATCGGTATCCGATACACCTCAGGGCTCAACTTACTTTAAACCTAAAAGATCGGGCGGCCTTGAACTTACGAGCACACGAGATTTTATATTTTGCTTGTTAATGAACGTTCCTATGGTCGGTGCACTAGCTGTTCTCACCTGGAAGGTTAGCGGACTTGGACTGCTAAACGATCTTACCGCCACTATTATTTACGCCCTGTTAATTGGCCTTTATTTATTTCAGGCTAGCCAGCTGTATAAAGTGAATAAAGAAATATTTCATACCCCGGTAGAAAAAATACTGCAATATAACTTTAAACAAGTCGCTATTTTGAGTGTGGCATATTCAGTTACCTTTGGCGCCGAATTAGCCGTTGTATCGATGTTACCGTTATATTTTAAAGACACCTTCGCTATCCCCATGGCACTCGCCGGTATTTTTGGCGCCTGTTTTGCTGCGGTCGACGTCCTGTCTTGTCCATCCGGTGGTTTCATCTCAGACAAATTTGGTCGTAAAGGCTCTTTGATTCTTTTGCTCGGAGGCGCGGCAGTCGGTTTTTTTGCTATGTCGCAAATCAACAGTGAGTGGCCCATAGCGTTAGCCGTGGCCACAATGATGTTTTGCTCATTCTTTCTAGGGTCTGCAGCGGGCTGCGTATTTGCCGTGGTGCCTTTAATTAAACGTCGATTGACAGGGCAGATTGCCGGTATGGTAGGTGCCTATGGTAATGTTGGGTCTGTGCTGTTTTTAACCGTATTTTCTTTGGCGTCTCCTTCTACTTTCTTTTTAACCATTTCTATCGCGATTATCTTTGCGATGATCTGTACCTTGTTTCTTGACGAACCCAAAAATGCTATCGCCGAAGTGATGCCAGACGGGACAGTGCAATTAATTGATGTCCATTAACGAGTTATTTACTATGCACTTAGATCTACACTATTACATATAAGAAAATGCCATTAATGAAATATGAATGCAGAAGCAGCACCACAAACTAATAGAGCTAAGCCGATATGGCAGAACACCTACAAAGTGAAATAACCTTTACTGTTGCTCAGCGATCCGTCGCAGGTAGCAAGCCCGTTAACGAAGACGCGATTGGTATTCGTATTCCTACCGCAGCCTTACTGAGTAACAAGGGGGTTGTCGCGGTTATCGCCGATGGAGTCAGTGCGGCAGAAGCCGGTAAAGAAGCCAGTGAAACCTGCGTCAGAAATTTTATCTCGGATTATTATTCCACGCCGGAAAGCTGGGGAGTAAAAAAATCTACGTCTCAGGTGTTAACCGCGTTAAATCGTTGGCTCTTTAGTCAAGGTCAACAATTCTCCGACGCCAAAAAAGGCTATGTCAGTACTTTTAGTACCATTATATTCAAATCACAAACCGCTTATATTTTTCATGTTGGTGACTCCCGTATTTATCGTTTTCGCAACGGGGAGTTGGAGCAATTAACTCGTGACCACACTACTTACATCAGTGATGAACAGTCCTATCTTGCCAGGGCTGTAGGGCTAGATGTGCAACTGGATGTGGATTGCCGTAGCTTCGATCTAGAGGCTGGGGATTTATTTATGCTCACCACCGACGGTATTCATGATTTTATAAAACCGGAAGATCTTCGTTCAATCTTATCAAAAATTGCCAAGACCGGCGATGAGCTTTCTTTTGAGCATTGCTGCGTAGAATTAATTAATCAAGCACTTGCCAATGGCAGCGGCGACAATTTAAGTTGCCAGCTTTTGCGTATTGACAGTTTAGCTAAACAAACCATAGGTGAAGTTAGCATTAAGCTCGCCGAACTTCCCTTTCCTCCGGATTTAAGCCCGGGAATGATTCTGGAAGGTTACCTGATAGAAAAAGAATTACACGCTAGTAGCCGCAGCCAAGTATATCTGGTTAGTGACCAAGAAACTGGCCAGCGTTATTGCATGAAAACACCGTCGGTAAATTTTGACGATGACCCAAATTACATTGAACGCTTCATCATGGAAATATGGATCGGCACGCGAATCAATAATTCGCACGTCGCTAAAGTTATTGAACAAAGCCGGCCAAAAACCTGCCTTTACTATTTAACGGAATATATTAATGGCGTAACGCTAGCGCAGTGGATTAAAGAAAATCCCAAACCTGCCGTACAAGATGTGATTTTTTTACTGGATCAAATTGCTAATGGCTTAAGAGCAATGCATCGTCGAGAAATTCTACACTGCGACTTAAAACCGGGAAACATTGTCATCGACACCAACGGCGAGGTTAAAATAATTGACTTTGGCTCCTGCTATATTCAAGGGATCGCTGAAATTGCCACACCGTTAGAACATCATGGTATTTTAGGAACCGCCAGTTATTCTGCCCCCGAAGTGGTTATTGAAGGAAAAAGCAGCGTTCAATCAGAAATATTTTCACTGGCAGTCATTGCCTATGAAATGCTAGCGGGAAAAGAGCCTTTTGGCGGCAAGTTAAATGAATGTCGAAGCAGAAAAGCCTACTTAAAAACGAAATACATTCCCTGTTTTGAGCACAATCCATTGATCCCTATTTGGATCGATGGAGCGGTTAAAAAAGGCCTGCGCTTTGAGCCGGAACGACGCTACGATGATGTATCCGAGTTTTTATACGAACTACAAACACCAAACCCTAAATATAAAAAAGAGCACAAGGCCGCGCTGCTGAAAAAAAACCCCTTATTATTTTGGCAGATAGCATCGGGGCTGCTGTTTGTTGCCCTTTGTGTGTCTTTGGTTTTGTAAAATACATTAGCGTTATATTTTAAAAAACAGCTGTCTACGCTGCGATCATTAAATTACTTTCCATAGTGATAGCGACAAGAAATTATTGTGAGCTGATCATTGTCGACCGCGTATACCAATCGATTGCTATCATCTATTCGCCGAGACCAAAAACCCGACAGGTTCTCTTTTAAAGGCTCAGGCTTTCCTATGCCCTCATATGGCAACCTTTGAGTGTCCAAAATAAGTTTATT
>JAJRPK010000303.1 GCA_024280785.1 Gammaproteobacteria bacterium | reverse complement strand
TCTAGAATTATCGAACGAGCAAATTATAGTGGGGTTTAAAGCCAGTGAATACACCGAATTATTCTCTAATCACTAGACCTATTTTGCCGTTCACTTTAAAATATTCTACATTAGCCAATTAAGCTTTCAGGCATCTTATTCTTTATATTATTTTTTTACATCACTTTGTACATAACTTTCTGCACAGTAAACTCAATTCAAACAGGTATCTTTAAATGGCAGCATTATTTAGTTTCAGTTTGGGCGTAGGAACAAGGAATTCGAATGACGAATGGTTAGAAGTCTACTACCCAGCCCCTACTGCCAATTTGGATGAGGCTACATCAAAAGCTTTTTTAGCAGCGGTTGAAACTGCAGGCATACCTTATCGCGGCGGTAATCAGGCGATAGAACTCGACAATACCTTACTCAATCAACTAGCCGACACATTAGTAACGAAAGGCCAAGCCGATCAAGCAGGCATCGCAGCGCAGTTGGTCGCTAGTAAACGCCCAACGGTAATCACTATATTGGCGACCGACGAAGAACCTTCATCAGTGCCCGAAGCGTACCTTAAGTTGCATTTACTGTCGCATCGACTGGTTAAACCTCACAACGTTAACCTAATAGGCATCTTTGCCTGCCTACCTAACATTGCCTGGACCAGCGAAGGACCCATCGACCTCGAAGAATTACCTCAACGGCAGCTTCGTGCGAGAACAGAGGGTCGCTGGCTCAATGTAAAATGCGTCGATAAATTTCCTGTGATGACCGATTACGTGGTGCCCTCCGGCGTCAGAATTGCTCATACTGCTCGCGTGCGATTAGGCGCTTACGTTGGCGAAGGTACAACCGTTATGCACGAAGGGTTTATTAACTTTAATGCAGGCACCGCCGGCACCAGCATGATTGAAGGCCGTGTGTCAGCAGGTGTATTTATCGGCGAAGGTTCAGACCTTGGTGGTGGGTGCTCGACAATGGGCACTCTCTCTGGTGGTGGCAATGTGGTTATCTCGGTCGGTAAAAATTGCTTGATTGGTGCTAATGCGGGTATCGGTATTGCACTGGGCGATCGTTGCACCGTTGAAGCTGGCCTCTATATTACAGCAGGCACAAAGCTGACACTTTTAGATGACAGTAACCAACCGGTCGAACAACTAAAAGCCAGAGATCTTAGTAGCATGTCTGATTTACTTTTTCGCAGAAACTCGTTGACGGGTGCGGTAGAATGCAAAACCAACCAGTCCGCCGTCGAGCTGAATTCTGTGTTACACAGTAATAATTAGTTAGTAAGCAGCACAGTAAACCGACTGCGTAAATATATCAAAGAGGAAGTATGCGTTTAAAAAACTATCTGTCAGCGAAAATTCACAACGCCACCGTAACTCGCTCAGACCTCCATTATATTGGAAGTATCACTATCGATACCGCTCTGCTTGAACTAACGGGCATGCAAAAAAACGAACGTGTATTGGTTGTCAATAACACCTCGGGATCGAGACTTGAAACCTATATTATCGAAGGTGAATACAACAGCGGAGCCATCGAAATGAACGGTGCGGCCGCGCACTTGATTCACCCCGGCGACGAAATCATTATTATGGCTTTTACGCTAGCTGACGAACCCTTTGAACCACAAACGATATTAGTGGATGAAAACAATAAGTTTGTTCGTTACCTTAACGAAAAACATAGCACGGTACTTTAACGAAAAACATAGAACCATACTTTCACGAAAAAAAGCACGGTACTTTGATCCAAGCTAGCCATTGTCAATTTAGTCTTAAGCTAAATTGGCTTTGATTACCAACATCTTGTCGATTCGCATATCGTCTATCGTATGCCCAATACCACCCACCCCAAGACCAGAATGGCGCAAACCGGCAAAAGGCATATTATCCTGACGATAAGCCGTGTGGTCGTTTAGCATAACCGCCGACGCATCGATGTTGTGATAAATCATCATAGCGCGGTCGATATCTTGGGTAAAAATGGATGCTTGAAAAGCGACATCCAGAGAGTTTGCTTGCTTAATCGCAACCTGTATATCGTCATAGGTATACAGACACACAACGGGGCCAAAAATTTCGTTTTGACTTACGCTAGCCTCTGTCGATGGATTCAGCAATATTGTTGGCGCATAACAGTTATTACCCAGGACTTTGCCACCGCAGAGTAACTGCGCCCCAGTCTCCACGGCCTCAGCAACCCACGTCTGCACACGATCGACCTCTGCCGAACGAATAAGCGGCCCAACTTCAGTCGCAAAATCTAGTGGGTCACCTACCACCAAGCCATTAGCGCCTTCAACTAAGGCTTCGGCTAACGATACCGATAAGCTTTTATGAACAAAGACCCTTTGTACAGATACGCACACCTGCCCGGCATGATAGAAACCACCCTTTAGAATCGCCGGTACTGCTTTATTCAAGTCAGCATGCTCGTCGACGAACACAGGCGCTACGCCGCCGTGCTCAAGCGCACACCGAGTCCCGGGTGACAATTTTGAACGCAACATCCAGCCTACATTTGCGCTACCAATAAACGAGAAAAAAGCCACCCGAGGGTCGCTCACCAAACTAGTCGCTAATTCTAAAGAGTCAGGCAGAGCAACTTGGCACCATGCCGACGGCAAGCCTGCCTCTCGAAGCAATGCGACAAAGCGGAGACATGATAAAGGGGTATCGCCCGCGGGCTTAATGATCACAGGGCAGCCTGCAGCTACTGCCGCGCCCACCTGATGAACAATTAAATTAAGCGGATGATTGAAAGCACTGACGGCAACCACTACACCGATAGGTTCTTTTTGGGTGAAGCCTGCTCGCAGAGTGTCAGGTAAAACCTCAGTTAATGGAATAACCTCTCCGACTGCAGTTTTAATGTGCTCTGCGCACATTTTTACACCAGTAATTGCCCGGTTTATTTCTACCTGAGAATCCACCATCGGCTTGCCACCTTCAGCGGCAGCCCCTGCCGTAAGTTCAGCGGCCTGACCTGTCATTAAATCGGCAGTTTTTTCAAGAATTGCAACACGCTGATTAAGGCTCAACCATTGTCCGCGATCAGTAAAAGTCCCGTAGGCTAATGCCAATGCCGCTTCGATATGGGAATCACCACATTGATCAACAGTGGCAATAACATCCCCTGTATAAGGTGAATTTACTGACAACTTTGAAATTGCTGGTTGCTCACCGGCAAGCATTAACGAAAAATGCGAAGACATACTTTAAGATTCCCTTATAGAAAATATTTTTCTAACGGCTATATCGAGCAAGTTATTTCGCCCAGTCTTTTCGTGAGTTTCATATTCTCGCGGTAATCAATTGGCACCACGACTAAGCTTGGACCCGATTCAGCAAAGGCAGTTTTTAACACCGATTGCAAGTTCACACTTTCATTGACGAAATGCCCACCCCAGCCAAATGCCGATGCCAGTTGCATCCAGTCGGGATTACCGAAGGCGAGATCCGTGTGCCTACCGAATTCGTTTTCTTGTTTCCAGGCAATGAGCCCGTAGGCATTATCTTCCCAAACCATAGCAACAAAGTTGCAATTTAATCGCTTTGCCGTTTCCATCTCTTGCATGTTCATCATAAAACCAGCGTCACCGCTGATCGATAGTATTTTTTTATCGGGATAAACGAGCGCTGCCGCAACGGCGCCAGGCAAGGAAAAACCCATCGAACAAAACCCGTTGGGAATCAAACAGGTATTGGGCTCATGACACTGATACTGACGCGCTATCCACATTTTATGCGCACCGACGTCAGAGAGAAGAATATCTTCTGCGCCTAAGACTTGACGAACATCCCACAAGACTTTTTGCGGTGTAATTTTTCCCACGGTTTCGTGATCTTTGTGTGCACAGATTTCCTGCCACATATTATCGCGAACGTTTTTTTGCTGGGAAAAATCGTAGCTCAGTTTTTTATGGTCATTTACACGCTCGTTTATCATCCATAACGAATGCGCCAAGTCGCCCACTACCTCAATCTCAGGGTGATAATCTTCGTCAATTTCAGCTGGCAAAAAATCAATATGTAAAACTTTCTTTTCTTTGCCTCCATTCCACAACTTGGGATGGTACTCGACCATGTCGTAACCAATGGTTATCACTAAATCAGAATCATCAATCGCTTTTGAAACAAAATCCTTCGTCCCTAGACCAATAGTGTAAAGGCAATAATCTGCATCCATATCGACCGCCCCTTTAGCCATAAACGTACTGATAACGCCTATGCCTGTTTTTTCACAGAGCAGCCGCAATTGTTTGCTTGCACGCTTTCGAATACAGCCATTTCCTGCAATGATGACAGGAGATTTTGAATTTTTTATGG
>JAJRPK010000302.1 GCA_024280785.1 Gammaproteobacteria bacterium | reverse complement strand
TAGGAGTAAAAATATAGACCTCCTCAGGAAATAAATCGATTTTGACATTTTCAACAAACTCTAATGAATTACCTGCATTTTGCTGCAACTCCAACAAACCTTGAACCCATTGCCGCGCCCGATTGTGGCTTCCTACTGCCGAATCCTGATCGTTGTCTTTGTAGAGCCAATGCGCCGCTATGCCATTGTTAGCCATCTGCTCCATCTCTTCAGTGCGAATCTGAATTTCAATAGGCACACCGTGCATGCCAAACAGAACTGTGTGCAATGATTGATAACCATTTGCTTTAGGGATGGCAATATAATCCTTAAAATGTCCTGGCCGCGGCTTGTAAAGATTATGCACTGATCCTAACGTTCGATAACAGTCGTCAACTGAATTAACAATAATTCGAAATGCAAAGACATCCATGATTTCTGTAAAAGAGCGTCGCTTGCTGCGCATTTTACGATAAATTCCGTACAGGTGTTTTTCTCTTCCGATAACGCCTGCTGGCACGCCATCTTCAACCAACTGATCAGCCAACTGCTTTTCAATATTGGCCACTAATTCTTTACGATGACCACGAACCGAAGCTATGGCCGCCTTGATACGTTTTGCCCTCATTGGGTAGAGGGTTGCAAAGCCCAGGTCTTCGAACTCAATACGTACATCGTTCATACCCAATCGGTTAGCAATCGGGGCATATATTTCTAAAGTTTCTTGGGCTATACGACGACGTTTTTCAGCGCCCAATACATCAAGAGTTCGCATGTTATGCAGACGGTCGGCAAGCTTGACTAAAATAACTCGCAAGTCACGAGCCATCGCCATCGCCATTTTTTGAAAGTTTTCGGCTTGTTTTTCTGCCGGTGACTGAAATTCAAACTGAGTGAGCTTACTAACGCCATCAACTAATTCCGCGACCGTCACCCCAAAATGTTCGCTAAGGTCTTCTTTGCTCGCAATAGTATCTTCAATAACATCGTGCAACATCGCAGCAGCCAGGCTTTGATGATCCATGTGCATATCAGCCAAAATATTGGCAACGGCGAGAGGGTGGGTAACATAGGGTTCGCCAGAACGGCGGGTCTGACCAGAATGGGCATGCTCAGCATAAAAATAGGCGTCGCGGACCAGTGAAACTTGGTCTGCATCCAAATAGGTACTGAGCTTTTGAGTCAGTTCATTTATCGTTACCGCCATAATAACTTTAATATAAACGGTGTCCGACGCTTAAGATAGGGCGCTAACAATTTAGATGATCAATTAAATACCAAATTCAGCAGCAAGCTCTTCGGTCAAATCATCCATTTTTTCCTCTGCATCCATATTTTTTGGATCAATCAATCCTTGCTCGATTTCACGCAGAGCGATAACCGTTGGCTTGTCATCGCCCGGCTCAACCAAAGGGTCCTTTCCTTCAATTGCAATCTGCCGTGCACGCTTACTAGCAACCATGACTAGCTCAAAACGATTATCAACGTGATCTAAACAATCTTCTACAGTAATTCTAGCCATGATATTGATTTACCTGATTTTGCTTGATGTCTAACTGCCTTCATTCCCTTCTAGGCTTGCCAAGCTCGCTTTAAAGCACTGCCAGAGACCCAAAAAGGGCGCGCAGTATAAGCAAGTTTAGCTGTATTGGCGAGTAGATTAGCCGGATTAAGGCCAAATTATGTCATTTAACTTGGCTATTTTGCCATTAACTCGCTTACTAGCGCGCTATAGTAGTCTTGCTGCGTTTTAAAATTAAGCCGGTTCGACCGAAAAATGGCAGTAAGGTCGTCCAGTGCAACATCAAAATCGTTGTTGATTACTATATAATCAGCCTGTTCAAAATGATTAATTTCATCAAGTGCAGCGTTCATCCGTTCAGTGATGATCTGCTGTTCATCCTGCCCTCGCTCGGTCAACCTCGATCTCAGCTCCGCCAAAGAAGGAGGGAGGATGAATATACCCACACCCGGTTTGTCTTGCTCTTCAGCTAGCCAACTATGGGCGATTTGTGCACCCTGCCAATCAATCTCTAAAATAACGTCAAAACCGAGCTCAAGCTGTTCGTTTACCCATTGTTTTGAGGTGCCGTAAGAATTTCCAAACACAGTGGCATACTCTAAAAAATCACCGGCTTTGATCATCTCTTTAAACGCCGCTTGATCCACAAAATGGTAATTAACCCCATCTTCTTCGCCGGGCCGCTTGTCTCTCGTGGTATGAGATACGGACACTCGCAATAATTTATCCACCGCCACAAGCGCCTCCACTAAACTCGTTTTTCCAGCACCGGAGGGTGCTGATACCGTGTATAGGGTTCCTCGAACCTGACTCATACTGATTTGCCTGTTTTGATATTTACGCCTACTGCCTGCACTTCGACGACTACGCTGGTTTGGTTAATGTAGAAGTCGTTGTTTTCAGCCCACATTCGATCGCACGTAAGGAGTGGTGCATTTCATTTCTCGGCGCAACGGATATCCGACGACTATGGCTCAGCGCAGCTATTCTACGTCGCCATCCAACTACATTAGAGGCAAGCCTCCTGTATCGCGTCATAGGGTTTAACAACACACTTGAAAGACTATTAGTTGGTACCTTTTTCCTATCGGCAATAGTCGTAGCTTTGCCCGCTAATAACGAATTAGCTGAAGGAGTGGAGAACATTAATTGCATAACCAGCGCCGGAGATACCTGAGCATATTGGACGTCATAAAATAAATTTATAAACGTATCTGCAATATATAATCGACGTTTACTCAATTCCAAAAACTTTTTTGCGATAGATGGCGTGATGATATAACCTGCTGCGCCACCACCGGATTTTACCAGTTCATCTAAAGAAAAACGTCCATTATCAATGGTCGTAAGGTGCTTGCCAACGATTTTTTTTCTAATGAAGCACTCAAGATTTATAAACAGATTCTCCGAAACGGCTTTATTCAGGAGTATATCGGTAACCAGTCCAAAAGAAGGATCTAACACCGCGTCATCTTCCAATACAACTACCGGCTGCTGTTTATCTACTGCATATTGCCAACAGCGTGCGTGACTGAGTGTGCAGGCCACCTCATCGGGTGTCATTACGCGCGCACCAGTGACTCTGACACTCCTGTAAAAGTCTGCATCTAGTGATGAACCGTCAATGGCTGGGATACGAGAAAATTTTAAGTTTAGCTGCGAAAACTGCTCAACTTGAAAACGAAGGCGATCAACCCCCCGACCAAGATTAATAAGTAGTATTGTCATATTACCCCTCCACTACGCATTCCGGTTCTCCAGACTATCTGCGCTGCTCAAAATTTAAATTTCACAATACGCAACCCCGCAATTCTAATCTCGGTTTCGCCTCTTACTCACTTCAATTCAACCTGAAGTGTCAGACTAGATCGAGACTTCTACAGATTACACTAGAAGCAACTTGAAAAATTATTCTATATTCTGAACTTGCTCTCGCATCTGCTCAATGAGTACTTTCAAATTAATTGCGCCTTGGCTGGTGTCCACCGCCATAGATTTAGAGCCCAGAGTATTGGCTTCCCGATTTAGCTCTTGCATCAAAAAATCCAAACGCCGACCGCATGGTTCACTCTTGAGTAAAGTATCACGAACTTCAGCAACGTGAGCCTCTAAACGATCCAACTCTTCTGCTACATCTACTTTTTGCGCCAGCAAAACAATTTCTTGTGTCAATCTATCGCGATCAAGTTCTACGCCTAACTCTTTTATTCGTACCTCCAGGCGCAGCTGGTGCTCGTTAAGGAGTTCTGGCAAGCGCTTTTTTACCCCCTCAACGATTTGCTCAATTTGCACTAAACGCTCAGTAATCAAGGCGGCAAGTCGTGCGCCTTCGGTTTGTCGCGCTTCAACCAACTTTTGCATAGCCACTTCAAAACTGTCCAGTAGCGACTGCGTTAACTCTGTTGTATCCAATTCATCCGCTTGCAACACGCCTGGCCACTGTAGTATTTCATGTGCAGTAAGCGTCGTAGTGACTTTATGCTGGTCGTGCAATACTTGAGATGTTTGCAACAATGCGATTATATTCTTATGATTGAGATTCAATGCCTGCTCGGTATCGGAAACCTTAAAGTACAAACTGCACTCAACCTTTCCGCGCGCTAAAAAGCTGCGCAACTTCCCTCTTAAACCAGGCTCTAATGCTTTCAATTTTTCTGGCAACTTAAACTGGGCTTCTAAGTACCGGTGATTGACACTGCGAAGCTCCCAAGCATAACTACCCCATTCATTATCGCCTTGAACGCGAGCAAACGCCGTCATACTGTTAACCGCAATTTTTGTGTTGCTCATAATAATCCTGCGATTCCAGCCAAGTTAAACTCGGCACTTTTATCAAATTTATCAAATTAAAAATACTGACTGAAAAGAAATAACCCTTTTTCAGCACTTGCCCGCTCAATCGCTCTATGACCTGATGGCACGCTGGGGTTTTTCTAACATAAGAGAGCTAAGATGCACCGTATCATGACATCGTAAGTGTATAATATTAGTGTCTGTTTTAAATCCAGGTTTTAATCTTTTATTCACAATATTTTAGGAACACTTTTCTATGGAACGACCTAGTGGCCGCCGCCAAAACCAACTACGCCCTGTTAAATTCTCTCGCAATTTCACTAAACATGCCGAGGGATCCGTGTTAGCTCAATTCGGCGACACTCATGTCCTGTGTACGGCTTCGGTTACTCCTGGAGTGCCGCGATTCATGCGAAAAGAAGGCCGCGGCTGGATCACAGCGGAATACGGCATGCTGCCGAGATCTACCGGCGAACGCATGAACAGAGAGGCTGCAAGAGGTAAACAAGGCGGCCGGACGATGGAAATTCAACGTCTAATCGGTCGATCGTTACGCTCTGCTGTCGACCTAAAAGCAATGGGCGAATATACGATTACCATTGATTGTGACGTACTCCAAGCCGATGGCGGGACTCGAACAGCTTCGATCTCTGGCGCATGTGTAGCACTTTGCGACGCGTTTAGCTTCATGCAAGAAAAAGGCTGGATCAATGAGTCGCCATTAACAACGATGGTAGCAGCAATATCTGTTGGCATGTACAAGGACGAAGCTGTGCTCGACTTGGATTATGCTGAAGACTCGAACGCTCAAACAGACATGAACGTTGTCATGACCGAAGAGGCCAAATTTATTGAAGTACAAGGGACGGCAGAGGATGCACCGTTTGATCAAGGTGAATTAACCTCTATGCTCGATTTGGCAAAATCAGGGATTTCACAGTTGATTCAGGTTCAGAAAATGGCTCTAGCCAGTGGTTGATCAGGCGAGTTGATCAAACAGCCAAGCCCATGATTTAGGCTTTGCTTTTGCTCAACCGCCATCGTGGCATTTGCCTTGTATGGGCTCACACTGATACAAGGCTGCCGTCAAAATCGAGGCATATTATCTTCTATATTAATTTCATAATCGTAATCAACACTCAATGGGGCGTGAGTTGAAAAAGATTTGTTTTTAAATATTGAACCATACTCAACGGTTTTTCTAAGACCTTGAGACACTATTTGAAAATCAACTCGCCAACCGTTCTCGCCAATTTTTCCATCGGGCCACCAGCTAAACTCATCGTCATCACTAATTGCCGATCGAAAAGCATCAACGTAACCGAGGTCCATCAATAATTGATCCATCCAACGGCGTTCGACATCGGTAAATCCAACCGAACCCTTTTTTTCCTCTGCCAATTGAACATCTCTTACTTGGTGAGCAATACGAAAGTTACCACTGATAACAAACTCACGGCGCTTGTGCCTGATTTTGGCTAAATGATCGTGAAGCTGTTGAAAAAATTGCGTCTTGCGAGCCATACTTTCTTCATCATCAACTCTCGCTTCGGGCGCCAAAATAGAGCCGAAGCTTATACGATCAAAATCAGCCTGAATATAGCGTGCCTCCATATCGAAATCGTTAAACCCGAGGCCCGTCATTATCGCCTTGGGAAGATCCCGGCAATAAATCGCTACGCCATTGGAGCCCTCTTCGTTATCGAAGAAATAAGCATTGTATTCTGGCGGGAAAAAGACGTCGTCACGCAATTTATATTCTTGGGTTCTAAGGTCTTGAACGCAAATAACATCTGCATCCTGATTGCTCATCCATTCGTAAAAGCCCAGCTTCGCTGCTTGCTCGATACCGTCAGCACAAAAGCTGATTACCTGCATTAGTCTTCCTCACCCTTTGAATAATAAATAATGTTAAACGTTCAAGAATTGATAGACACACAATCACTAACATACAGCTAACAATCAGCCATTAGCCTATATTTTTATACGGCAAGTTAAAAATAACGGTATGAGCGTGCAATTCTAAATTAAATATGGCTTTCTAGCTAGCATAGCTGGGATATTCCACTCTTCAAGTCAGCGCGAGATCTAATTTCAGTTTATAATGAAATTGTAAGGCGCATTCAATGCGCAATGTTCTCTTTTCCACTGCCACAACCCTGCTTATAGGTAGCTAAATCGTTAATGCAATCCTTTCAACAAGAATTTATTGAGTTAGCGCTAAAATCGAAAGCTCTGAGATTTGGCGAATTTGTACTCAAATCCAAACGTGTCAGCCCATACTTTTTTAACGCCGGACAGTTTAATAGTGGCCGTGCATTAGCGTTGCTTGGCCAATGCTATGCCACCCAAATCATCGACTCTAAAGTGGAGTTCGATATGCTTTTTGGCCCAGCCTACAAGGGAATCCCTCTAGTAGCCGTTACTGCAGCAGCTTTAGCTACCTACCATGACCGTAACGTGCTGTATGCTTTCAACCGTAAAGAGCCTAAAACCCACGGAGAAGGTGGAATGATTGTCGGTGCTCCATTGGCGGGGAAGATTCTCATTATCGACGATGTCATTACTGCCGGTACGGCAATACGAGAAGCTGTACATCTGTTGCTATCATACGACTCAGTGGAGCTAGCAGGGGTTGTAATTGGGCTTGATCGTTGTGAAAAAGGCACGGGCGAGCTATCTGCCGTACAGTCTTTTGAGCAAGATTTTAATACTCCCGTCCAGAGTATTGTGACGATCGAACATTTGCTAGAATACTTATCTAATATGCGAACAGCGGATAAAAGCGAAATTTCACCCGCTCAACTCAAAAAAATTGAATCCTATTGGCAAACTTATGGCGCAATTCCCGTTGTCAACAAATAACCTTTTTGCCTTCACCTCTGGTATTCACCGCACATTGGCCAGAGCCGCGGTGATTGCCAGCATAATATTTTGGC
>JAJRPK010000301.1 GCA_024280785.1 Gammaproteobacteria bacterium | reverse complement strand
CGTAAATTCCGAAATGACCCGTATTATCGGGCACACTGGAATAATCTATTTTACCGGTTTGCTTGTTAGCCAATTTTTCTTCAGATGTCGTCACTTCATTTACCGCTCATGGACTCTACTTATAAACTAAAATGATGAATTAAATTACTTAAGCTGATCACCTTAGCTGTAAATCAAAATTATTTAATCTCTAACGATCGGACCTCTTGCACAAATTGCCGAATCAGCTTCGAATCTTTAATGCCCGGACCTTCCTCTACTCCGCTACTAACATCTACAGCATAGGGATTTACACTTTGTATCGCATCAGCAACATTCGCCAGTGCTAAGCCGCCGGCCAAAATAACGGGCTTATCGATATTAGCCGGAATGAGGGTCCAGTCAAAGGCTTTACCTGTCCCTCCATGTAATCCTTTTTTGTAGGTATCGAGCAAAAATCCCGCTGCCAACCGATGCTCTGCCATAATAGTTTCAGCCAAAGAAGTTTTATCCGCTGAATTGTCAGGCCTCCCCAAACGAATCGCTTTAATGTAAGGCCGGCCAAAAGATTCACAATAATCGGCACTTTCATTGCCGTGAAACTGAAGCAGCGACAATGGCACCAGCGACAATATGTCATTAACTTGCGCGACCGGGGCATCGACAAACAATCCCACCCTGGAGGTAAACGGCGGCACACGATGACACAATTTGACCGCCCGATCGACGGTCACGTACCGTGGACTCTGAGGATAAAAAACAAAACCCAGCGCATCCGCCCCTGCCGCTACCGCTGTGTCGACATCCTGCTCACGTGTCAGCCCGCATATTTTTATGCGTACAGCCAGGCAACTCAATGAAGTATCCGTTGTCTTTTGCATTAGAACTATTTAATTGAACCTACTTAACCGTTGTTACTGAAAAAAGGTTACTGAAAAAATTGTTACTACCAAAATTGTTACTGTCCAGCTTACAGGCTGCTTCGCTAAAACCAGACGATTAGTCTAGCAAATGAGACCGCCTCTTTCTGCCGTTTTACAGCCCAGAAATACCAACTTGTCGGTAATTTCACCTGGAAGCACCTTCTTATAAACGGATTAAAACAAACTGTTATTTTCGATAGGAAGTGAGAGTTCCGGGGGATAACCTACCTGAGTTAAGTATAAACCATCAGGTTTCGCTGTTGCCGACGATAGAGTGCGATCCTTGGCTTGCAGAATATTTTGCACCCAACCAGCCGCCTCTTTGCCGCCACCTACCGCCATCAAGGCACCCGCAATATTTCTTACCATGTGCAACAGGAAAGCATTGGCTTGTATATCGATACAAACTCGCTCTGCTTGCCGGAATACTCGAATATGGTGGATGTTGCGCATAGCCGTGTTACTTTGACAACCTGCCGCACGAAACGACGAAAAGTCCCGCTCACCCAGCAAACACTGGGCCTCGCGATGCATAACTTCAGTATCTAAAGGGAAGGCGCAATGAGTTAACAAGCCGGCAAAAACACCGGGCCGGACAGCACTGTTGTGTATCCAATAGTGATAACGGCGTGATGTTGCGGAAAATCGGGCGTGAAATTGTTCGTCCACTTTAGCGGCCCAAAGCACCCGAATGGCCGAAGGCAACTGGCTATTTGCGCCTTTGACCCAAGCCTTTAGCTCACGCTCAACGGCCACATCAAAATGCGCCACTTGGCCACTGGCATGCACTCCTGCATCGGTCCGTCCCGCACAATGGAGTTTCACCTCATGATTGGCCACATTACTTAATACTTTTTCTAGTTCGTGTTGAACTGTAGCAATCTGTGGCAACGCCTGACGCTGCCAACCATGGTACAAGCTGCCGTTATACTCGACTCCAATAGCAATTCTCGCCGTATCAACGTTAGCTGAGGGGAGGCAGGCTTTACTCGTCGAAGGAAATATTTCAGGGGTCAAGGGATACGTATCCGCCAGTTTTTTTGCTTGTTATTGCTTATCGATGTTAGTTGTTATTGCCGCTTTGCATTAAAGCTAGATATACCTAAGCCACTCTTCCACCCTGCATTGGCCCTGCAACATTTTTAAGTAAAATGGATTAGCCTACTCACTACACCTCCATTTACTTTACTCACCGGGCTGCTCGCCGCCTACCCGGAAATACATTAGTTGACCGTTACAGCTGGTGGCGATCAATAAATCGGACGCGGATAATGCCAGACACAGTATTTTTTGCAATCGCCCACTCATCATGACCAAGATTCAATACGTCAACTTAAGATGCCGACTTCAAACATCCAGAAACAAAAAACCCGGCTTTTAGCCAGGTTTTTTGTAAACCAAAGTTGACGGTAAAGTTAGGCGATTTTACCCAACATTACGCTGGCTTGCTCGCATTGTGCGGTACTTCCTTCAGATATTACTTCGTCGAGGATTTCGCGTGCTCCATCGATATCACCCATATCAATATACGCTCGGGCTAAATCCAACTTAGTCCCTACTTCGTCAGCGTAACTACCTGACTCTTCCTCTAATTCTTCCGTGCCTTCTGCTGCCGCGTCAGCTTTGGCCGCATCAGCATCATAGGCAAGTTCCAAACTAAAATCGACAGCCGCCACATCGTCGGCAGGCTCTGACGAATCTAATTCTTCGTTGTCCAAATCAAGGTCTAAACCTAAATCTAGCGAATCAACGTCATTGCCTTCTGTATAGTCCTCAAGAAAATCATCAGCTGGAGCTGCAATATCGCCTTTTGGCCACCAGTTGGCAGCATTATCAACCGATACCAGCAGCGCGTCAGCAGCCGTTTTGGTCGATGAATCTAACAATAACAAATCAGCACATACCGCTTTAAATTTCT
>JAJRPK010000300.1 GCA_024280785.1 Gammaproteobacteria bacterium | reverse complement strand
GCCTCTGAATCAGACCATTTGCAAGTACGACGGAGTACCAATCGGGCTCTCCTGGGTTCGACTCGAGCAATGCTCGTTTAATCTTGTCTTCATGAGGACCTAAGTTTACCCTCTTAAAAAAGTAGTGTTCAGATACCGAAGCTCTCCATAGAACTGAAAGAAAAAATAGTTTTAGACGTGTGTAATCATAGCTAGGCAGTTGGAACGCAACTTGATCATTCTGATGACCAAGCTTTTTAAAGTCATCTCTTCCCTCAAGTAATATTTGATTGGCATAGTCGTCCCATGGGCTAAATATACGCTCACCTGCCTCAGTGACAATAGTGCTATCGTAAACACCTATGGGTGCCCGCTTGGGAAAATGTGTACTTTGAATATAATTTTGTAGGTCGTGTTTCGGTAGGGTCAATGGAATAAAAACTCTTTGGTATAATATGAGCTTCAATCCCTCTACCTTCCTCACCAGTTAGTTTGCATTTCATATTTTGGAGTTAACGTCGCAAATAACTGGCGGTAAAAAGCAGAGCGAGGAACGAGCGGCGCTTTTTACCGTCCATGTTAATTTGCCTTGTTAGCCGTTTGTTGGCATGACGGTATAGCCGAGTGATTCTGCTTGTTGAACAACATTTTCAATATTACCTGCTCCCCATTCAGTGCAAACTACAATTTCACTACCATTTAGTTGAATGATTTCATTTGCTTTTAAAAAATGCCTTTTATGGCTCTTTTTAGCATATTTATTTTCTACATACCCAAGTTCATTAAATACGCCGATTGAACCTTGTAGGTTCTTTGGGAAGGCTATTGCTAAATCATCAATATCTATATCTGGGTGATCAGAAACGTAATTTTCTACCACGGCTAATACCAGCCTTCCTTTTCCATAAACTTGTTCATTAAATTGGTATTTAGTTTTATCTCTTTCATTTGATAATACTGGCACCGATTTTTTTGGCTGGGATATTGGGGTATTACCTTCAAAGTGATTAAGCAATTTCTCTATTACGTTAGCGGGTGTATCAAAGCCCTTTGCATGTTGTTCTAGTCGTGCGTATACATCGGATGGAACTCTAATTACTTGACTCATAGCATTACCTCGTTACAATTAACATGTGTAACATTGTAACGTGTAAAATAGTAATCGCAACCTCTGTACGATTTTTCTACGGCTAACAGTTAAATCAAAGGACTCGTTCCACTTATCACCCTTTCCCCTGTACCAAGAAAGTTAAGTGCTACAAATCATCATTAATTATTTAAAAATCATAGGGATAGCGCAAAGTCGATCGAATAAACCACAGACAAAGTGAGCCATTACTGATGGGGTCACAAATCCCTTTCTCCTGATCATATATCGATACCCTATAAATATCAAAGCCTTAGCGCAGCATTTTTGGTACAGGGGAACGAGGCGGCTGATCTAGGATAGCACTATAGCAAGCACCGCCTGATAACTGCGCAAACCTCAGTACCTTATACGAATACCTCAACTCACGAAGTATCCATATCCTATCCAACTACTGAGAAAAACCTTATGTCTAAATCCAATCAATCTCCCAAGCCTAACGGCTCATTCCGCAAGCTTTCCAGCTCTCTCCGTATATCGAATAATGCTACCCGAATAATCAAAAAATCCACCCGCCCCAAGCTCGCCCCCCGAGCTAAAGGCGAACTCACCTACCACGTAGGCCACAATGACATCTCCAAGGGCAAAGACAAATCCCTTCATCTACGTGTCACCGAGAACACCGGCGGCGGATTCTTTTCCAACGAATGGATCGGACTGGAGGAGGTCGTCCGCACCATTGAAGTTCTAGACTCTGACGGTCCCTTCAAGGCGGTCACCTTCATTCCCCTCTACGAATCCAGTAGCTCCAATAACCATGGTTTCCTTGCGGCGGCACTCCGATCGGAAGACATATTGGAAACCGTCGACGGTCATCCACTGTCACATGCACTTGGCGACGTGAAGGCATTCCGAACGGCAATGTCCAAGCTCATCAAACAGAAAGTCGACCTACCTGATGAAGTGGCGGGAGCGGAAGCCATTCGGGAAGCCAAGCGAGAGGAAATGATTGAACGGATGAAGTCTGCCGCAAAGGAGAGGGAAGATGCCCCGCAGTCTAAGTAACGCTCCATCTAACAGTACAGCCCTAGCTTTCCTCTAACTTTCACATTCATTTCATTCAACTTCGTATTACACAAAATGTCCGTTTAGCGAAATGCAATATTTTGTTGCGGTGAAGTTATGGGGGCGGTCTCAGATTTTCGGGGTGGGCAGTCGGGACTCTACATTCTTGCATTTAGAATTAACTGGCTAGGACTGCTATCGCCTAGGAAGAGCAGTTCGCAATAACCAAAATCAGGCGGCCGGTTGTGCGGCTACGTGCCAAAAACGGACATGGCAGATATTAAAAAGCCCCCGATAAAGGAGGCTTGATAATATCTACATCGAATTATCGACGAGATAAACGCTTCTTGCCGACCAGACCTAACAACGCTGACATAAATAACCAACCTGCTGCTGGGACTGGGACCGCCGTAACCTCGGACACAATAAG
>JAJRPK010000299.1 GCA_024280785.1 Gammaproteobacteria bacterium | reverse complement strand
CTCATGAAGTTTTGGCAAGTGATCAGTTGGTGTGAAACCGAACATATTGTAGATGTAGCTAAGCATGCAGAGCAGCTTGGCTTTGAGGGCCTTATTTTAGCGGAACACATTTATTACCCCAAGAAAACACAGTCACGTTATTATTATTCTGCTGATGGAATTTCTCCTCAAAGTGAGGAGATGGAGTTTCCCGACCCGTTAATAAGTTTTGCCGCGATTGCCTCGGCAACGTCCACTTTAAAAATGATGACGGGTATTTATGTACTACCCTTACGTCACCCGATAGAAGCCGCTAAGAATATGGCGACATTGGCTAAGTTAAGCCAGAACCGTTTTTTATTGGGCGTGGGTGCTGGTTGGCTAAAGGAGGAATTTGATCAGTTTGGAATCGAGTTTTCCAGTCGCGGAAAGCGCATGGACGAGATGCTTACTATCATGCAGCAATTGTGGAGTGGAAAATCTGTTTCGTTTGCGGGCGAGCATTTTTCTATCCCCGAGGTAAAAATCCGTCCTTTTCCCGATAAGCCCATTCCTGTGATGGGAGGAGGGCACTCAGCTATTGCGATTAAGCGGGCCGTAAGCCAGTGTAACGGCTGGTATGGTCCAGGTAATACGGTAGAAGAATTAAAAACAATCGTGCCCAAAATAAAGCAAGCCCGGCGGGATGAAAACTTATCGGTAGAGGGCTTCGAAATCATAGCGCCTCTCATGGAAGAAATGACTAAAGAAACATGTGATGTACTAGAAGAAATCGGAGTGACGGCAACCGTCTCCTATCCCTTTCTTTTTGGCATTGGGCCGCAGTCAAGCCTGAATGATAAGAAGAAGTATATGGAAGCGTTCTCTAAATCTTTTATCAATTCTTAATGTAAACCTACGGCTAAGTACAATAAATTGGACAGGTTCAGGAAATTTAAATGAAGACTATGAATTGTAATCAGCTAGGTGGAGCCTGTGGTAAAGAGATCTACTCTAATACTGTTGAGGAAGTTTCAGCGTTGAGAAAACAGCATGGAATAGAAATGCACCAAAATCAGCTCAAGTCTGAGCTACTACAGCTAAGTCGTTATAAGACCGAGTGCCGATCGTAATGACCTCCAATCGCAAAAATATAAATATAGTCATCATCAAACTTATACACTAGCCTGTCTTTTAGGCTTAACCGCCTAGACCATAATCCAGATAGATTATGTTTTAATTGTTCAGGTTTTCCTGCTCCTTTAGACGGCTCGCCACGCATCATCTCTTTTAGTTGTCTGCAAAGTGCTTTATGTAATTTTTTATCCTGCTCTCTAAGCTGTTCATAGGCTTCCCAAGTTTTCCCCTCAAAGATCAGTGATCTCACTCAGCTCCTCCTTGCTTGGTTTATACCCGCTCTTCTTTATATGAGTCTCTAATGAGTCTGCAATTTGTGCGATTAGGCTAGTGTTTTGCAGAACATACAAAGTTTCTTGTTCTCGCTCCCAGTCTTCGGCACTTATTACAATAAAATCCTCACCTACTCTCCTGGTTACTTTTAAAGGCACGTGGGTTGCAACTATCTGTTCTACAAAGCTTTTTAGGTTATCTCTAAACTTATTGACACTTACACTGTCCATAATTACACCAAATTTAATCGTACGGCATTTCCGTACAGTGTAGATGGGCGGCCTTGACAAGTCAATATAGTGAGCGGCTCTGCCGCCACCTGCTTGATGGCGTTAGACTATCTGTTCCAAGACGATTTTTAATCGCCTGTTTGGCTGCTGGTTTTTCATTAATACTTGTACCCTCGATAAGTCTTCGCCGTATTCTTCAAGATCGATCGTAAAACCCCATTAAGTGACTTAACTTCATTGTTAGACAAGTGGCTGAGCAGGCCGTTTCCCATATGCCCCACACATTCTAAAACGTCTGATCTAAGAGCAAGGCCTACGGGTGTAGCAGAAATGCTAACTTTTCTTTTATCTTCGTCTGTATATTCTTTGCGTAACAAATTCTTTTCTACCATTCGGCTGACGGCGCGGCTCAGAGTACACGATGGGACAATGGACTCCTCGACTAATTCGGTAATCGTCATGGTGCGATCACCGATGGAAGTCATGATGATAGCTTCTATCGGAGCGATGTCATTGGGTCTAAAATGGTGCTCTTTGCACCAATGTGATAGTGTTGAGGCGGTTTTTATTAGGAGTAACGCTGTTTGCGTTAGATCTTGATGGCTGTTAGTTTCGTGTTGATGGGTTTTTTTTATTTTGTGTTGCTCTCTATAATCTTCCATGCGTAGCATTACCTTTTGTCCTTCATTTCAGTTGCTTGGTGATAGTGCTATTGATTGATTGAATTTTCAACCAATTAATTGAAAATTCAACGATTAATAGCAAGCAGTGCTTATTGATTCAGGATACTCTCTTTTTTACATAAGGGTTTAGTGGTCTGAAATGTTCGATTTAGGCCGATATAAATATCTTGTTATTAGGTGCAAAGGATTTGCAATTGGATAGTTTTGGTATTTTTTATTTTAACAAAAATAGTGTTAGAAAAGAGGGGTTAAGTACAAACGGTGGTGAGAAGCGGCTGAATAAAAATAATTGTAAGGGAGGTAGCCATGCGTTATTGATAAAAAACAAAAAAGTTTTCATCGATCACGATATTTTTTCTGACCCTCGATTGATTTCAGACCGACGTAAAATGAATGTACCCTCTAAAATCCCGGCAATGGATTGTCGTCGTAAGTCTAACCGTAGAGTGTTGGTTGCAACCGGCGGTTTTTGGTGGATTAACCGCCGGTATTGTAAGTACAGTAATAAATAGATGAATAAATAGATGAATAAATAAATAGATGAATAAATAAATGGATGGATGGATGGGTGATAATCTATTGCTAGCTCAATGAAAATCTCTTGACGGAAGTGTAAAGCCATCAAGTCGGTCACTATAGTCCACTAACTGCCCAGCAATAACATGAATAACAGAATTTTTTCTCTCCATAATACCCTTTACTAACAAAAGCTTACTTTTTAGTAAAGGCTGTTGAAATTTTTCTTGCAAGTCCTTCCAAACAATGACGTTAACGTTTCCACTCTCATCTTCAAGCGTTAAAAATATAACACCTGATGCCGTACCGGGACGTTGTCTACCCGTTACTATTCCAGCGACTTGAACAAAGCGACCGTGATTAAGATGCAGTAAATCTTTGGCGCGTTTACATCGATAAAAAGGGGCGCTGTTTCGTAGGATCTGTAGCGGATGGCGGCGCAGTGATAAGCCAGTATGACTGTAATCGGCACGGATATCTTGTGCCTCGGTAGGTGGAGCTAGAAAGATATCATCGTTTAATAATGACTGAGCAGGGGTATGCTTTCTATCGGTATATTCTGGGGGAGGCTCATCCTTAATATACTCTTGTGTAATAGGAGCGGGTGATCGAAAGCTAGTTAACGGGATTCTGTCCCAATCAACTGCTAGATTTTGCCAATGGCTCTGGTGTCGATTACCTGACAACATGGATACGGCGTCGGCTTGAATCAACGCAGTACGATCGGGGTCGTTTAATTTGGCGCGACGAATGAGGTCTTTTAGGTCGATAAAGGCATGCTCATTTCTGGCGTTAACAATGCGAATAGCGGTGTCCTGGCGAAATCCTTTAAGTAATTTAAACCCTAGCCTTAGAGCCCATCGTCGGGTCGGTTGCGATGTGCTTTTTACTGGAGTGATGTTTTCTTTCTTATTGTCGTTGGTGGCATCATGAGTATAATCGTTAGTAGAGCTGTTGCCAGATGGTCTTTGTTCTAGATGACAGTCCCATTGACTTTGCTGAACATCAATGGGTCTAACGTCAATTCCGTGGCGTTTGGCATCTTGGACTAACTGCGAGGGAGAATAAAACCCCATCGGCTGGCTGTTGATTAATGCCGCGTAAAAAGCCGTGGTATGGTGACGCTTTAGCCACGAAGAAACGTAAACTAATAAGGCAAAACTGGCGGCATGAGATTCCGGAAATCCATAGCTGCCAAAGCCTTTCATTTGATTGAACACGCGCTCGGCAAAGTCTCGTTCGTAGTTGCGTGCCAACATGCCGTTGATAAACTTGCCTTTGAATTGTAATAAATCGCCATTTTTTCCCCAGCTGGCCATGGCTCGCCGTAATTGGTCGGCTTCGCCGCCACTAAAGCCCGCAGCTATCATCGCCAGTTTAAGGACTTGCTCTTGAAATATAGGGACACCTAAAGTACGCGATAATATATTTTTTATGGCTTGGTTAGCGTAACTTACGGGCTCACTGCCTTCTCGGCGGCGTAGATAAGGATGAACCATATTACCTTGGATAGGGCCGGGGCGAACAATAGCGACTTGAATGACCAAATCATAAAAAGTACGGGGCCTTAATCGAGGAAGCATAGATATCTGGGCGCGAGATTCCACTTGGAAAACTCCGATGCTGTCACCATTGCATAGCATGTCGTAGGTGGCGCTATCATTATCGGGGATGTCTGATAATGATAGCGGTTGATCTAAATAAAGGTTGGCCAAGTCAAACGTTTTTCTAATGGCGCTGAGCATCCCCAGCGCAAGAACGTCGACTTTTAATAGCCCTAGTGCTTCTATGTCTTCTTTGTCCCACTGGATAACCGTACGGCCCGGCATGTTGGCATTTTCTATAGGCACCAGGCGGCTCAGTGGGCCATCACTGATAATAAACCCTCCGACATGTTGAGACAGATGGCGAGGAAAACCGATAATTTCATCGATCAGTTGCAAAAACAGTTCAGCAATAGGTGTTAGCCTATCGGTTTTCCCCTGGGTCTGACTGATCTCACTTTGGTCGAGTACGGTTTCGCTGATCTCTTCTCCCACTTCGGCTAATCGCTGCCTGAGCTCTTTATGTTGCTGCCACCAGCCCAAAGATTGGGCTAATTGTTCGGTAAATTGCGGGTTAAACCCCAGTGCCTTGCCAACATCGCGAATGGCACTGCGGGTTCGATAAGTGATCACGGTAGCTGCCAGTGCTGCGCGCTCACGGCTATATTTTTTATAGATGTATTGAATAACTTCTTCGCGGCGTTGGTGTTCAAAGTCGACATCAATATCGGGAGGATCTTTGCGTTCTTTGGCAATAAACCGTTCAAATAACAGCTCGGCACGAGCAGGGTCGACCTCGGTAATAAATAAACAATAACAAACAACGGAGTTGGCGGCAGATCCTCGGCCCTGACAAAGAATATTTTGGCCTTTAGCAAAACTCACTAAGTCATGGACCGTTAGAAAAAAATATTCGTACTGTAATTCACCAATAATTTGAAGTTCTTTTTCTATTTGATTTCGAATCGATGGCGATATGCCTTTAGCCCAGCGTTGTACTACTCCAAATTCCACGAGTTGCCGTAGGTACTGCGAAGCCGATAAATGGGGCGGAGTGAGTTCTTTGGGGTACTGGTAACGTAACTGCTCTAAAGAAAAATGGCACTGTTTAGCGATAGCGACAGTCTCTTTTAATAGAGATTCCGGGTAAAGCTTGCGTAACCTTTTAATCGGTCTTAAATAGTGTTCGCTGTTGCTGTATAAGGCTTTCCCTAGCAGTTGTACGGAGGTGTTTTTTCTAATAGCGGTTAAGGTATCTTGTAAGGGTTTTCTTTGCCGACAGTGCATATGGACATTGCCACATGCGACCATTGATTTGTTCATCAGCGTAGCAATGCGGTATGCATGCTGATAAATAGATTCGTCGTATCCATTGCACAGTCGTTCGACACCTATCCATACATGCGGGTGGTTGCCAAAGGTTTGCAGGTTATTTTTTTCTTGTTGTAGGCTGGCCTGCGAGTGAGGAAAAAAAATGATAAAACAGTGGCGTAAGTGAATTTCTAAATCGTGTAGTACCAACTGATATTTCCCTTTTGCACTGCGGATTCGACACAGGGAGATAAAAGCCGAGAGCTCTTCGTAGGCGAGTTTGTCGGGAACTAGCGCAACAAACTTTGATTTATCGGGCAAGCTGAATTCGCTGCCGATAATCAGCTTGATAGGGCAACCGGTTTGATGCATGGCTTTAACTTTGACGTGGGCTTTTACAACTCCAGCCAGCGAGCATTCGTCGGTGATAGCAATGGCGGTATAGCCGAGCCGGGCTGCTTGGGCTACTAGTTCGGCGGGGTGAGATGCTCCTCGTAGAAAAGTAAAGTTGCTAATACTGTGCAGCTCGGCGTAGGACATGAATTGTTATCGTTGTAGAGTTTAGCGATTGGCTTATAACTATTGATTGGCTTAGGGCTATTAATTGGCTTAGGGCTATTAAAGGTTTCGCAGGAGATTAACTCTGACAAATACCAGAGTTTTCATGAATACATTCCTTGCAAATACCAATGTTGGTTTTTTCTATCGTAATAAATCCAATAAAAAGCACTGTAATAGGTAGTTGCCGCATACGAAGAGTTTCTTTTGTCTTGACTTGTCTGAGATGATGTTTCGGCGGCAATAAAATAATCTCTGCTGGCTCCGCGTGCCCACCAATGACTCTCGATTCTCTCTGGCTCGCTTAGCAGTGATAGGGCTTTATTATTGCAATAGATAATATTTTTTCGTGTCGCTAACCTTTTTGGATTGGCGAGTAACCAACTTGGCAAGGGGAGAAGCTTTTTTAGTGAGGGTATAGTTGTTGGCTGTTTTCTCGCATGAGTTAACGGATAATGATTAACGTTTTTAATTAAGTCACTACTTTTAGTTAGGTTACCAATAGGGCTTGCTTGGTTAATAATTTCGGGTAAGTGGTGGTTGTAAGTATGGACGGTTAAAAGTGCCTGCTTGCCCAGTTTGGCGGTTAATTTGTCGGCGAGCAGGTGAATATTTTGCTGAGATTTTTGTGTTTGAAAAAAGTCATTACTCTGTTCTGCTAAGGGGCTAAAGTCTTTAGCACTTAAGCGAACGGTGTCGACAGGTGAATCCAATGGGAGTTGCTCCAGTTTTATTCGAGTCAATGAGAGCAGTGTTGGATAATGGTGTTGCGGTTTAGAAAAAGAAACATAGAGCTGGTGACTTTTTTTGCTAAAGCGTTGAAAGGTCCATTCAATACCTAGGCTTTGCCATTGTTTTACACGGAGATAATGGCAAAGCTCTTTGAGTAATTGTTCGATGGGGTATATTAGCTCGGCCTTGCGGCGAAGGCCGTCGATATAAAACCGTTCGTGTTCAAAGGGAGCGGGAAGGGTGATACTTGATTGAGGGTCGGGATGTTCACCGGTCAACTGGTTTAAATAAATAATAAAGTCACGATCAAAGCGTTTCGCCAGTGCGGCTTTGGGTAAATTTAATAACTGGCCTACGGTATCGAGGCCCATATCCAAGCATTGCTTGATAACTTTTGGCGTAGTATTCAGTAGTGAGCTAGGAATAGAAAATAAGGCGGTTGGATCGAGAGCCTTATTAAAGTTACCTTTCTCCATCGGTTCAAGCCAATAATGGCGCGCCAATAAAGTTGCAGCTTTAACGGTGTTTGCGAGACTAAACTGATGAATAAAACCTTGATCATTTAAGGGGTGTTGCTGTAAAAAATGGCAAATTTTTTGTTGTAGGTTCGAAAGACCTTTAAACAGGCGTAGGCTACGGCCCACTTCAAGCAGCACGCTGCTTTCATTTTGACGACTTGTATAGGTGACAAGCTGTGAACTGAAGCAGTACAAGGATTCTGCCAGAGACTGCAATGTTTGGATTTCCTGGTCTAGATTGCGCTCGATCATAACGAGTTTTTTGTTCAGTGCGAGAGCGGTACTCGTGCTAAGTCCTGGTTCAATGCCACTTTTTTTAGCCGTTTCGTTACACAACAATATTTGCTGGTTTTGAATAACGGCAAAGGCTCTCGGTTCGGTATTTTTGTGTCGACTCGTTGAGTCGACAACTTGCAGAGCTAATAAGGGTAGGTGAATACAAAGCCAAAGCATAATAGTTAGTTATGACCATTTCGCTGTTGAAGCCGGTGGATGTGAATCTTGAGTGCTGGGATCGGAGAATAGCGACAATCGGTTTTTGTCGACACTGTTATAAGTAGGCCATTGCTCTATGGGTAGCGGAGGGTGTTGTAATTGGCTATGCCAAGGAATAAGCGCTTTCTCTCCACCCCAGTTCCCTTGCTGCTTGATAATATGAATCGTTAATGTAGTGCGCCTCTCTTCTTTTCTGCCAGGTGATATCGTTAGCCGTAATGGGGCGGGAGAGGCTTGGTGCTGTACCGATAAATCTCGCAGCATAACAATCAGGCTGTTGCTGTGTTTGGCCGCAAGCTGAAGCTTTCTGAGTTGTACAGGGCGTACTTTTTGTTGGTATAACCATAACATGACTACGCTGGCACTATTGCTAAGTAGTACCTGCTCGGCGGCCCATAAGCGTTGGGCTAGAGTTTTTGGAGTGATAAACCACAGTTGTAAGGGCTGCTTTAATTGTTGTTCCCAGCTTTCCAAGTAAGGTATGTAAGGTGGTGAAATCAGAATAATGGGTTGGTTATTTTGGCAATTTACAGGACTGGTTTTTTTCTTAGTTGAAGATTTAACGATTGTCTGATGAGCGCTGGATTTAGCGGATTTTTTTGCACTAGCCGTTATTGACATAGGTTCATGTGGTTTAGCAAGCTGTTTAATGGCAGGAAAAAATAAATCGAGCTCGCCGTGCCCGGGGTTTTGACTGAGGCATTCAATTAAATGGCCTAAGGGCCAGCCACCATGGCACAGTAGCGAGTCAACAGATTGAAAACCGGTTTTTACCCTAGTGATGTTTTCTTCGCCACTGCTAGCTGTATGGTCAGCGTTGGTATGGGAAGCCTGCCAAAGAGAAGGATGCTCTAGTAATTTTTGTATCTTATGAGCCTTACCATCGGCAATAGTCGGTTTTGTTGTTTTTATTAAGTTCATGTTTTTCTGTCGTTACCTGTTACCTGTTACCTGTTACCTGTGCATTTTCGATGTGGTGTTACGTTCATCTGTTGAGTGTGGAGATCTTAGGCGTGGAAACTTTAATTGATGAATTGATGAATTGATTAATTCCTGCAGTACGGAAAGGAGCGTGTACACTCGCAAACAGTTATACTGTATGAATATACAGTAGTTTAAAAAAGAAGCCTAATGTTTTTTGCTTTTATTTGAAGCGGCTAATAACGGCACAGTCTGTTAGTCAAAGCGCAAAAAAGTGTAAAGTGTAGGGAAGGTCAAAAATGGAAAGAGGGGATGTTTTGCCAAGGGGATATACCGAGAGATTTCAATTACTTAAGTTTGGCATGAGTATAGATGCAAAGAAGAGCGTTGAAGGCGATGGATGATTAAAATTAGCCCAAGGCCGTTTTGTTGGTATTGCCTAGGCCGTCAAAAAATCGGGCTTGGCAACGGCCGCCGGTTTTGGATTCGTACAATGCTTTATCAGCGGTTTCGATCTGGTTGGGCCAGGAATGGGTAGAATTTTCATTAGGGTTAAACATTGAGACCCCAATGCTGATGCTAAGTTTGCCAAAAGGGGAAATTTCGTGCGTTAGGTTTAGATCGGTAATGGCTTGAATCAGCCGATTAGCCGCATCTAGAGAGTCTTTCCCATTGGTTTCTGGCATCAATAATAGAAGTTCTTCACCGCCGTAACGATAGAGACGATCAACACTGCGGATATTGTTTTTAAGCTGTGTAGCGGTTGATTTGAGGGCTTCGTCACCCGCCATATGGCCGTAAAAATCATTAAACTTCTTAAAGAAGTCGACATCGATTAATGCGATCGAGTAAGGTCGGTTATAGCGTGTGGATAAATCGTGGGTTTGCTTGAGGTCGATTTCCATCGACCGTCGATTGCCAATGTTCATTAGCGAATCCGTTAGACTCATTTCAAGCAGGCGGGCATTAATGCTGTTATCGCCGTTATGCTTGTCCCCGAGCAGTGCGGCTTGTTGCTCGATTTGAGCAAAGTTTGCATCGACTAAATCTGAATAAGTAATTAGCCCAGCCAGTTGAGAGGTATCATCGACTACCGCTAAATGCTTAACCTTCTGGCTTCGGCATAAAACCATCGCTTCAAATAACGAGTCGTTCTGATTAAGTGTGACCAAGCTCGGAGAAATGAGAGCTTTGGCTGTTACAGTTGCAACATCAGCATCGGGGTGTAAGGCCATAAAATGGACGATGCTCTTTTCAGTGATGATGCCAACGGGGGTGCTGCCATTAAGAACCATAACGCATGAGATATTTTGCTCTTGCATGAGCTTTGTAATAGGCAGGAGCTTGACGTCAATGTCAATCGAAGTGACTTGAGAGGACATGAAATCAGAAATGGACAAATGCTTAGCCATGGTGGTTCCTGCTTTACGAGTCCATTCCAATAAAAAGGTGTTTTTATAAACGGTGAACTAATAGTTTAGCCTACTCAAATTTAGCTGCACGAAAGAGCGCACGTATCGCTAATGATAATTATTTTTATTATATAAGTATTTGTTTTCAATAGAGATTATCAATTTTTATACTGGCTCTTTTGGTTGGATAAGTGCCTCTTATGTACTTGTACTAGAGTGGTATGGTGTCTGAGCTGGTCACACTTGGGAGTGGTGGACAAGCTGGGTTTCTATGGTTTAGGACTTAGGACTTAGAGCCTCGACAAACCGTTTGATGGCTATATCTTATGTTTTAGCTCAGAACCTGTGTTTTCGTGATTTATGCGTGAGTAAGAGGCAAGAAAGGTATAGTAAAAACAGTTAGAATCCCGCGCCACATAAAATAGTTTTTATGGCACTTACGAATAGCGGCCAATTTCTTAATTTCATGATGCCTAAGCGATAAGCTTAAGCCATACACAATGCAGGTTTATCCATTGTCCCAGCCTTCTTTTTCGGTTCTAGATCTTGATTCTCGCTTGTTGCAAGCTTTGGATAAAATGGGCTTTAGTGAACCCACTCCAGTGCAGGTTGCTGCTATACCGCCGGCATTAGAACATCAGGATTTATTGGTGGGTGCCGAAACTGGCAGTGGTAAAACTGCTGCGTATGTACTGCCGATGCTGCACCGTTTGTTGGAAAAATCAGCGGAGGCGGGCCGCAACGATTATAGCGGGACTCGCGCATTGATTTTAGTGCCAACCCGAGAGCTAGCGATTCAGGTTGTTAAGCATTGTGACAAGCTGGCCAATTGCTCACACTTAAAAACGGGGTTAATTATTGGTGGTAACAGTTTTAAGTACCAACAATCGCTGTTTCGAAAAAACCCTGAAGTTATTGTCGCGACGCCGGGTCGGCTAGCGGAGCATATAGGGCATGGTTCTGTCGATTTAAATGATTTGGAAGTTTTAGTCTTAGATGAAGCAGACCGAATGCTCGATATGGGGTTAAAGGATGACGTGCTTAAAATCGCCAATAACTGTAATAAAAACCGGCAAACCTTATTATTTTCTGCCACGCTAACGCACTCAGCCTTTGCGGCCGTTGTAGAGAATATTCTGCGTGACCCTAAGGTTATTAAACTGAATACAGTGCGCGAGAAGCACAGTAGTATCTTTCATCAAATAATCTTAGCTGAAAGTGATCCCCACAAAGATAAATTGTTAGATTATTTGTTAGAGGGCGATCATAGTAAAAAAGTTTTGATCTTTACTAATACCCGGGTGCAGGCTAATCGGCTGTGTGGCTTGTTACGTTATCAAAAGCGACAGGCAGGAGTGTTGCACGGTGAAATGAGCCAGGATGAGCGTAAAGAGGTGATGACTCGGTTTCGTGGTGGCCAAGTTAATGTGTTAGTTGCAACCGATGTTGCAGCCCGTGGATTGGATGTTAAAGGGATTAACGTTGTTATCAATTACGCAATGCCACGTAGCGGAACTGACTATACCCATAGGGTAGGGCGCACCGGTAGGGCGGGTGAAGAAGGCTTGGCGATTTCTTTGGTTAACGCATCCGAATGGAATTTAATGTCGAGTATCGAGCGCTATCTAAATATTGCGTTTGAACGGCGTAAAATTAAGGGCTTGGAAGGCAAGTTTAAAGGGCCGAAAAAGCTTAAGGCGTCGGGTAAAGCGGCGGGGAGTAAAGCAAAAAAGAAAGCTAAAAATGCCGATAAAGGCAAGGGCCGTCATCGAGATAAAAAGAATATCGGTAAGCGAAGAAATCCCTCTAAAAATGAGGCCGACAAGCCGAATGATGGCTCTGGTCCACCGAAGAAGAAAGTTATTGATTGATCGGCATTAGCGCAGAGTAGACATTCAACATTAAGCGAGCTAATTCTTTCTAATAAACTGTCAGCTTTCGTAAACAGTGTAAATTGAAGCGACTTTAAGTATAAACTGACCCTCATAATCTTCCAAATATAATATAAATATATTAAGTCGAACAAAGAGTGAACAAATCACATGATTAAAAAAATTCTGCTGGCGCTCGCGGTATTGATAGTCATTGCGGCCGTCACCCTGTCACAAGTCCTGAAAACCCCGGCTCCTCCGGCCAGTCAAGCATTTATTAATGGCACCGTACTCACCATGGACAAAGCCAACGCTGTTGTTGAAGCCGTTTATATAGAGAACGATCGCATCCACACCGTGGGCAGCAATGCCACCATCAATGGGCTACTTGGTAGCAACACTGTGGTTCACGATTTGCAGGGTAAGACCTTGCTACCCGGTTTTATTGACGCCCATGGCCACTTTCCTGGCTCAGCCATGGCGACGCTCAATGTCGACCTCAACAGCCCACCGATTGGCAGCATCCAAAATATCGAACAATTGCTCG